>JADFIT010000143.1 GCA_022566515.1 Gemmatimonadota bacterium | reverse complement strand
GTCTTGCTGAATACGTCGTTCAACGAGAATGAACCCATCGTGAATACCCTGGAGGAGGCGATCCATTGCTTCCTCCGCACCAAGATGGATGTGCTGGCGATCGGGCCATTTGTCATGGAAAAAGGCCGATGAGCACCTCAGGCGTGGAAACCCAGGTTATCCCGGTGTCACCGTGACCCCCGCTGAGCGTCCGCTTCGGATCCTTGTTCTAAACCAGTACTTCCCTCCGGACGCCTCGGCAACTGCCCCAGTTCTTTCGGATGCCGTGCAGGCCCTGGCCGAGGCGGGGCACGAGGTCACACTCATCGCGGGCCGCCCGTCCTATCAGCCGACAAGACGGGACCGCTGGCGCTTGGTAACTTCGGAACGCAGGGGTAGGATCACGGTCCGACGAGTGGGGTCGTTCGCCTTTTCCAGGCGGCGCATGCTGGGGCGGGTGGCCAACTATCTTTCGTATCTCGCGCTGGCGCTCCTGTGGGGCATTCCGGTCCGCAGGGACCTGGTGCTTACCATGACCGACCCGCCGTTGGTGGCAGTGGTAGGAGCCATCCTCGCGGCAGTGTGGCGCGTTCCGTTTGTGTACAATATTCAAGATCTACATCCTGAAATGGCGGTGGCCGCTGGACTCGTTCGCCCCGGACCCTTGGTTAGGGCTTGGGGCACAGCTCACAACTGGGCACTACTGACAGCGCGCCGCGTGATCGTTTTGGGGGACGACATGCGGCGCCGCGTAATCCAGAAAGGCGTGGCCAGCGACCGAATAGTCGTAGTGCGGGTTGGAGCGCTGCTACCGGCCGACGTGCCACTCCGCAGCCACCCGGTGACGCGGGAGATCCGCTGCGGCTTTCCCTTTGTTGTGCTGCACGCTGGCAATCTCGGCTTTGCTGGCGCTTGGGCCACGCTCCTCGAGGCAGCTCAAATGTTTGAGCGTGAGTCGGCTGGACTGGTGTTCGTAGGTGACGGTGCGGCGGCCACAGAGATACGAAGGCGCGCCGCTGGACTGTCGAACGTGAAGCTGTTGGCCTACCGGACGGTCGATGAGGTCCCTTATGTACTACAGGCGGGCGATCTCCACGTAGTTACGGTTCGCCAGGGGCTTGAGGGGCTTGTAGTGCCCAGCAAACTCTATCCCATACTCGCTGCCGGCCGGCCGGTGCTCGCGGTGGCGCCTGAAGAGAGTGATGTTGCGGCGATCGTTCGCCGAGCGGCGTGCGGCTGGGTGGCTGATCCCGACGACCCTGATGCCGTTGCCGCGGCCGTCCGCGAAGCGATGCACGATCGTGTCGAGCTCGCTGCCCGCGGGCGGCGAGCGCGGGATGTGGCGCCGGAGTTCGACCGATCGCTCATGCTCCGGCAATTCGTGCGGGCGGTGGAGAGCCCTAGCGTCGGCTGAGTTGGTGGTGGTGTGGTCGAGGATAAGGCATGAGCTGGAGTGAAGCGACACAACCACGACTAACGAAAGGGCCTTGGCGCACCATCAAAGATATAGATTACGATGCAACAGCCTGTCATTTATCACTTCTTGCTAGATAACCGTGTCGGTGGACCTCATGTCTACGTGCTCTCTTTGAAAGAAGCGATCGGAGACGATTTCACTTTTCAAGTAGTCACATCAGGTAAATCACCGGTCGCCGATTTGGCAATAGTAAATCTAAGAACGTTTTCCCGCTTGTTGTATCCCCTAGGAGGTTGCTGAAAAACCCATCGTTTTCGGGCGTGGTGTATTGAGGCTGTGGATCTTATAATAGCACAACCCAAACCCTGGTAGGCGTGATGCGCGGCGAAGACACCAAACAGACAGCGATGTTTAGCTACATCAGCCCCGAGGACCGAGTACCAGCCGATCATCCGTTGCGAATCATCCGGGACATGGTCGATCCGATACTTGAGAGGATCTCGCCGCAGTTTGCCGCCCTGTATGCTGGGGGGGGACGTCCCTCGATACCGCCCGAGAAGTTGTTGCGGGCGCTGTTGCTGCAAGTGCTCTATACGATTCGCAGCGAACGTCAGTTGATGGAGCAGTTGGACTACAACATTCTGTACCGGTGGTTTGTGGGTTTGAACTTGGATGATCCGGTGTGGGTTCCGACGGTGTTTACCAAGAACCGGGAGCGGTTGCTGAAGGGCGATATCGCCAACGCGTTCCTGGCCGAGGTGTTACAGGAGGCTGAGCGGCGCGAGTGGTTGTCCAACGAGCATTTCACGGTCGATGGCACGCTGCTGGAGGCGTGGGCGAGTCACAAGAGTTTTCAGCGGAAAGACGGATCGTCGTCGGGCTCGGGGGACAACGACCCGGGCAACCCGACGGTGAACTTTCGTAAGGAGAAGCGGAGCAATGCGACGCATGAGTCGGTGACCGATCCCGAGTGCCGGTTAGCCAAGAAGAGTGCGGGCAAGGAGGCCCGGTTGAGCTACCTGGGTAGCGTGGTGATTGATAACCGTCACGGATTGGTGGTTGCGACGCACGTGAGCCAGCCGGGTTACGACTCAGAATGCACAAGTGCGCTGGAGATGATGCAGAATTTGCCGCCGATGTCGCGGCGGCGCACGCTGGGCGGTGACAAGGGCTACGATCGGGAGGAGCTGGTGGAGGGTCTTCGCTCGTTGGGTGTGACACCGCACGTAGCACAGAACGTTCATACGAAGAGGCTGCAGAGTGCGATAGACGGGCGCACGACGCGGCATGCGGGCTACGCGGTGAGCCAGCGCAAGCGCAAGGTTGTGGAAGAGACCTTCGGTTGGGGCAAGGTGGTGGGCCCGTTGCGGAAACTGCATTTGCGGGGCACTGAGCGGGTGGGGTTTCTCTTCACGTTTGCGATGGCCGCGTATGATCTGGTTCGGATGCGCACGCTGAGTCTGGCCGGAGGTGTCTCCTAATGAGCCGAGAATGGTTCAAATCGCTTGACAATACGCCGAACAGGCGAGGGGGCGGAACACCGGCAGTAGAAACCCCTCTTTGGAGGCAGCAGCCACCGTCCCGAAGCCGAATTTCAGCAACCTGCTAAAGGAATCTCTGCCACGGATTGATTTCTTGAGCACGGATGTGTTCGAGAAGGGCCCTGTTTGCCGGGTCGTTTGCGGAACCATCCGTGTTCAAAAGGTCAATCCGTGGCAGTATTTCATTGTTTGTCTTCCACCACACCTTCGGCCTTAGCCATATAAAACGCCGGGCTGTTCACAACACCGAATATGAAAGCCGACATACGGTTGCCTTTGGTTCCTGCATCTCGGGCGATTGCGCGCACCGTCGGCATGTCATAGTACTCAACCCGGCGACCCAGCCCATACGCCAGCAGGTTCGCCGTGAAATTTCGGATAAGCGACTCGGGGCGCTTCAGCAGCGCCTGCAGCAGTTCGTCGAGATTCGTGATCGTCGTGCCGTCGTAGAGTTCCCCCCGAGTGTCCAAGGGCACTCCATTCTCCTTGATGCGCCACCGGCCGGTGACGTCGAAGTTGTCGAGCGCCAGCCCGATGGGATCCATGAACCGGTGACACGACCGGCACACCTCGTTCGAGCGATGTAGCTCCATCCGCTCGCGCGTGGTGAGCATGCGGCCGTCCTGAGCACCCTCGGTGGCTTCCAGGTCCGGCACGCCCGGTGGCGGTGGTGGTGGCGGCGTCCCCAGGAGCACCTCCATGACCCACTTGCCGCGGAGGACAGGAGACGTACGACTCGCGTGCGACGTCAACACAAGCACGGAACCGTGGCCCAGCAAGCCCCTCCGCCTGTTGTCCGGGTAGGTCACACGCCGGAAGCCCGGCCCGGAGACGTTGGGGATGCCGTAGTGCCGGGCAAGACGCTCGTTGATGAACGTGTAGTCGGCCGTCAGCAACTCGAGCATATTTCGGTCTTCGCGCACGAGGTGGGTGAAGAGCAGTTCCGTCTCGCGATGCATGGCTTGGGAGAGCCTCTGATCGAAGTACGGATACGTCAGAGCATCCGGGTGAACTTTTTCCAGATCTTGGAGCCGGAGCCACTGCGACGCAAAGCGAGTGGCCAGTGCCTCGGAGCGCGGGTCGGCCAGCATCCGTCGCGCCTGGCGGTCGAGACCGTTGGACTTCGAAAGCTCTCCTCGCTCGGCGACGTCGATCAGCTCGCGGTCAGGCGGCGTACCCCAAAGGAAGAACGAGAGCCGCGACGCCAAGTCGATGTCGCCGATGCGGTAGACTTCGCCCGGTTCCACATCGCCCGGGATTTCCTCCATCCGAAACACGAAGTGCGGACTGGCGAGCACGGCCTGCAACGCCGTTCTGATCCCGCCTTCGAATCCGCCGTCGGCGGCACCTTGATCGAAGAACGTCATCAAGCCTGTCACGTCGCTCGATTTCAGCGGGCGCCGGTAGGCCCGGCTGGCTAGTCGTGAAATAATGCTCTCGGCGCAGGGACGGGCCTCTTCCTGAGAGGTGGGTCTGCACGTAAAGATCCTGCGCCGGCTCGGAGTGTCGGATACTCCGGAGACGTGGAACGGTCCGACGATCGCGAACCGCTGAAGATGGGGCAGCGTGGTTACTCCGTACCCTCCCACACCGATCTGGGTATCCGCCAGCGTGTTGTCGACCGGCGTGATCAGGTCGTCCTCCACGCCCTCGAACCGACGGATGAAGGCTGCGGTCACCCGCTTGGCGCCGGCCCGTACATAGATGGAGTCCGTCATTAACCTCATGCCCGCGTATTCCGATTCCGACATCCAGCGATCCAGGTCCACCACCGCAACCATCTCACCGTCGATGGAGATCTCGACCCGCTCGTTCAGGGAGTTCCGGCCGAACAGCTGCCCTTCCGGCGACGGCATGGGGGTGACCTGAAACACGTACTTGCCGTCGGCGGGGAAGTTGTGGATCACCGAGAGCCCGCCGCGGGTTCCGAACGGCGCTCCCTCGACACGGTCCTTCTGGGACGCGGTCCGCGGCACCCTGTAGGTGGTAGAGCCGGCGTCGGCGTCGGGGTCGCCGACGGCAACCCGGCTGATGTATCCGGCCGCTCGGAGGTAGCCCTCGATCAGCGTGGCCGAGGGCATCTGGACGTCGGCGATGTTGTCGAAATTGGCGCTCTTGGTATCGAGGGGCAGGAACGCGTTGACGTCGATCTCCAGGCCGAGCAGGTCCTTGACCGAGCTGGCGTACTCGGCCCGATTGAGCCGCTGGAAGGTCCGACTGCCGGGATTGGGATTGGCGGCGGCGGCCTCGTCGATCCGCGTCTCCAACTCCGTCGCCAAGGCCGTCAGTGTATCCGGCCCCGGCCGCGGCGACCCCGGTGGAGGCATCATACCGGCCCGCAGCTTCCGGATCATCTTCTCGGCAGTTTCCGTTGCCTCCCGGATTCCAACAACCGCGTCGATGTCGAACGACTGCAGCGTCAGGTTGCCGGTTAGGGCAACGTCGTTGTGGCACATGACGCAGTACTGCAGCACGAGGAGGTTGAAGTCGACCGATGGCGTCCCCGCCACATGGCGAGAGAGGATGTTGAGCGGGATGCCCGGCTGCGGTTCGGGGGCTCCCCGACCGGTCTGGGATGCCAGGCCGGCGCAAAGGAGCACCGGGCCTAGTACGGCATATACTGGCTTCATCATGGGCGCCTCATGAATGATCCTAACAAGATGAGGCGGATTTGGGCTGTTGGCCAGTCCGTCCTATTCCTTACGTACCCTATGTACCCTAAGTATCCTGGGATCCTCAAATCGTCAGCAATGAGCGGTGGCAACTGGGGACCCACGTGCCGGCCGCCCCTTGCGGGAGAGGCTATTCTATACGGCGGTAGCGCCGCAAGGAGAAGCATTGCTAGAATGCCGATATGTCGATAGACACCGTATTCGACACGCTGACCGCCAAGCTCTGCGATCTCGACGAGGCAGAGCAGCTCGTTGCGCTTGCGTTATATCGAGAGCTGCTGCGCGGCGTGCCGGTATCGGATAACGAAATTGCCCAAGTGCAAAGTCGTGACGTGCACGACGTGTCCGCGCTGCTCCAGACTCCAGCTCTCGACAGCCTGATCTACCGTGATGACGACGGGCTCATCGTTGGGTTTGGGGGGCTGGCGGTCGTGCCGATGAACCACCGGTTCCGTGTGAACGGGCGTACACTCTACACGTGGTGTGCGTGGGACGCCTTATTTCTCGTAGACGTCCTCAATGTGCGGGCGGAGATCGAGTCCACTTGTCCCCAAACAGGGACCGCCATACACGTAACGGTGAGTCGCGCCGGCGTGGAACGGATCGAGCCAAAAGAGGCGGTCATCTCATTCCTCTTCCCGGACGCGCCCCTCTTCGAGTAGTCCGCCGGACAGACAATCGCGAGCTTCTGCCATTACGTCCATTTCCTTGCGTCACCGGAAGTTGCCGAACAGTGGACGGCGAAGCATGAAGGTACATTTGCCCTGTCTGTGGACGACGGGTTCAGACTGGGGCGGATGCACAACGACACGAGGTTCGGGGCCGTGCTCGACCGGAAACAAGCGTGAAGCAGACGCGCCGTGACGGTTGTTAAACAACGGTCTAGGAGCCGAGCTTCGCCTCCATCTCAGACGCCTTGGGGAAAAGGATCTCGTTCTCCTTGTGTATGTGCAGGTGAAGGTCTGCTTCCAGATGTTCCAGTCCGGATAACATCGCACGGAAGCTGTTGCAGGCGCCCTCAGGTATCTCGTAGTCGGTGGTCATCTCTCGTATACGATCCAAGGCAGCTCCGGCGTTTTGGTGCTCCATTTCCATCATCCTGATGGGGTTGCCGACACTTCCGCAGTGGAAGGACGGAGCCGTAGTTGCCTGATCGAGTTCTCTGATTAGGGGGAAGAGAATCTGCTCTTCTTTGAGCATGTGCGGTTCCAGCTCGGCCACCAACTCGGCGTAAACCGACGTGAGTCCGCTCAGCCATGGATGAGCCTGTCCGTGGACCGCCGAGACCTTTTTGACGAGATCCCCTAAACGCGGTAACTCCTCTCGCAGGTATGCATGATGTGTCCGCTCTATGTCATCGGCCAGTTCGGTCATGGTCAGGTTGGCAGGACGGACGGCGTCGCCTTGAGCTTCGGCTTCGGCGTCAAAGGCTTCCAGCTCTGCAAGAACCGCCTTGAGGTCCAGCCCGCGCTTCGCACACGCCTCCTCGAGGGTCCGCTTACCACCACAGCAATAGTCGATGTGCAAGCGGTCGAACACGCGCGACCGCTGCGGGCGCTCCACGACCATCTGGCCAACCGTTTGTATTTCCAGCTCATTCATGAGGCTCTAGCTCTTCTTGCGGATATTGCGCCGCTGCAAAGGGGGGGGACGAGTAAGGGTCCGCGTTAAATGCAAGATCTATGAGTAATTAATGAAGCCTCATACAACTGACGGGGAGTTGAACCGAAGATTAAGGAATCCTTAAAGTCGGCGCGCGGCCGCGGGCTCAGCAGCGAGTGGCGGGCGAATCAGCTGATGATTCCTAGTGGGTCTTGCACTCCCCCCACGGCGTGACCGGCATGTCGAAGGCGGGCTTCTCCCACAGGAACTGAGGTTGCGACGTATCCATCCGGTGGTACGTGAAGTCTCCCGCCTGCACACGGACTCGCGCTTCGACGATGAACGCGAACGCCAGGTCATCGGGAACCGGCTCGGACCATTCCGTGACCCAGGTGCCGCCCTCTCCTTCACGAGCCATCGGGAGAGCATCCCATTGGCCTCCTTCGACCTCGGTCCACCACCGATTGTGGCTCTTAGCCGTCCAGGCTCGGACCTCGAGCCCGGACAGCTCGGGCGTCCGCAACACCGCGCGGAGGCGCACTCTGCGCCGTCCGTCCGTTTCCGCGTCGGCGGAGACAACCTTGGGCCAGAGTCTCTCGTGATCCTCGTTCACGAGCAGATCCGCCACCATCGACCATCGGGGCATCGACCCCGGCTCCACATTCCCGCCGGTGGATCGAAAGTAGTACCACGGCACCGACCGAAAGCCGTTCAGAAACGGCGTCTCGGCTCCCAGCACATAGGTCGCGTCGTGCATTCCCTTCTGTGCCACGTCGCCCCACACCAAGACGACGCGGGGATAGAGTTCATCCGTGAAGTTCACCGGCAACAGCGTTCTGTCCACGATCCGTCCCAACTCGGTGTTCTTGGCCCAGTCACTGAACGCGAGGACGAGGCCGACGATCCCGCCCGCACCCCGGTCCTCTCCACCCCACTCGCGCCGATACGCGTCGGCCAGCGCGTGCATGTCCTGGTAGAACATCCCGCCGGGCCCCACCACATCCAACCGGTCATCGATGGCTGCCAGGGTCCACAGCGATTGGCCTTCCTTGGAGCCACCCCAGGCCCCGATGCGCTCCAGGCTGCCTCCTTCCGCCTCCACCAATCGCTGAAACAGCGTGTTCGCCACCAAATCAGCTTTCGTAAGCGGCGACGCGTTGAAGATGAGGCTGCCGTCGAGCGGAAGATCTCCCCACTCGCAATAGGTCCCGTCCAACAGGTGACCCAGCAAAGGAAACTGCATGGGATGAAAATCACCGAACCCCGCCGGCCTCGTCATTTCGGGCGAACGCCACCCGTGTACCATCACCGGTATGCCGAAGGCCCTGGCCAGACCCGCCCACCGCTCCCACCGGTTGTCCGCGGCCCACTTGCCCATCGGATCACCCTCATGATTGCTGGCGATCACGCCACAGGGACAGGAGTTATCCGCATCGTCCGGAGAGTCGGGCGGGAGAAACAACGCGGCCCGTTGGAGCCACCGTAGCGTGATGGGTTGGAGTTCCCGGGAAAAGGTCGACCAGTCGAACGCGTCGAACTCGCCCGCGATGACCGTGACGTCGCCCAGGTTGAATCGCCGAGTCTCGCGCCAGTTCAGCTCGCTCAGGGTCAACCCCTTCATGCGGTCGACCTCGTACCACTCCACATCCCTGGGTGACGCTGGAGGTGGCGTCGCCTGCTGTGCCCGGCTCGCAGAGACCCCAGAGAAGGTCAGGGCGAGCATCGAGAGTGCGCATATCGTGCTACGACGGGCCATCGGTTCCTCCTGTCACATCAAGTGCGGTGACCAGCGTGGGTCCGGGGCGTGGGCGTGGTGCTCAATGTTAACGCGGGCCGGGGGCGGGGGACAGAACCTCCCGCGACTCCAGGTGCGCCTCGACCTCGGCTCTCGTCAGCCACGCCTCCCGCAGCTCCTTGCGGGCGTAGAGTTCGAGCTGGTCGTACAGGTGCGGCGAGTGCGGCTGCGTCGCGTTCCCGTAGGTG
>JADFIT010000142.1 GCA_022566515.1 Gemmatimonadota bacterium | reverse complement strand
CCAACGCGAATGTGACTTGCAGCAACGCGGGTGAACACAGCGCCGAGGAGCGGCCCTTCTTGACGCATTACTCTTTCGCCGGTGGTAACTGCGGCGAGTGCCCGGGTCGTGGGAACCCCGAGCGCTGCCATGGCCTCGCTGACAATGTATTCGCGGATCACCGGGCCCAGCGCAGATTTGCCATCGCCACCGCGCGAGAATGGCGTGCGCCCTGAGCCCTTCAACTGCAGATCGTGACGTGCCCCGTCCACGTCGATGACCTCGCCGAGCAGGATGGCGCGGCCGTCGCCAAGCTGTGGCGAGAATTCGCCGAACTGGTGGCCAGCGTAGGCTTGTGCAATCGGCTCGGCACCCTCGGGAATCGCGTTACCCGCGAGCACCGCGACACCCCCAGCTGATTCCAGCCAGTCGGTGTCGAGTGAGAGCCGCGCCGCGAGGTCGCGGTTGAGTCGGATGAGCTTCGGTTCCGGAACACGGGCGGGTTCCTGTTTGGCAAAAAAACGTGCTGGTAACTGGGCGTAGGTGTTGTCGAAGGGAATGTGCATCGAACCGTGTGTCTGAAGGTTCTGACGCCCCTATATGTCAAGACACACATTCAGGCAGGGCATCAGAACCCCCCAGAGGGCAATGGCATTCGCTTTAGGACTTGATGCATTCGTTTAGCAGATCAGTTGGAAGAGGCGCTGGAGCTTCAGGCAGTGGCCGCAGGTGCGAGTTCCTTCTGCCGTTGTTTCCGCTTCTCCTTCGCGAGTCGCCACCGAGACTCGGGCTTGCGGGACGTTCGCGGATAGGATCTGCCCGGACGGACTGTCTGGTATTGACGGACGATCGCATCAAAGGCGCGTTGGACCGCGGTCTTCATCGCGTGTTCCAGTAAGAGGAGTTCTTCGAGGCTTCGTTGAAGGACATGAATACAGTGCTTGAAGTTGGTTTGAATTTTCGGCGTGCCTCCAGTGGATGAGTCTGGCTCGGTCGACTCACGAGGCGGAGCGTGTGGATTCTCTCCATTGAGATCGAGATCCGCCCGATTGGCAAAGAGTCGATTCATGGTGATCAGCACAAAATGCGCGAAGAGCTCTTGTTTGACTCCACGCTCGGTCTTGGCGTGAAAATCTTCAATGACAAACACGCGCTTGCTGACTTTGTAGAGCTCTTCCACGCCCCAGCGGGAATGGTAGACCTCCATGAAATCCTGGATGGGATATCGCTGATGCCGATCGAGGAGCGTCGTGCCCAGGCAGAACGTACTGCCTGAGACCTCGTACTTCAAGAGTCTCATCTGCACGGGGACAATGTTGAGATCAGGATGCGTCTTTCGGATGTGTGTTTTGAGGCCGGCGGACGGGGAGATGGTGACGACCGTGTCGGTGGCCTTGCTGGCGGAGAATTCCTGAATCACTGCATTGCTGGTGTCCTGTAGGCGAAAGATCGCATGGATTCCGGTGTGACTGTGGTGATGGAGCAGGGCATACGAGTAGTAGCCTCGGTCGTAGACGACGACGTCGTTGTCCTTGAGGGTGTCGAGGTGCGTGCGTGCGCACCGTCGCTCATCTGCATGCGAGACGAGATCGAAATCACACGGCAGTCGAGATCGGATCTCATAGAGGCAGCTCACCAAGCCTTGAGGGTAATGTGCGTCTTTGTGCGGGGTTCTATAACCATCGCTGACCAGCGTGCGTGGCAGGTTGATCTTGGTGCCATCGACCGCAAACAGCCGGTGGCCGTGCCAGAGGGACGTACCGCTCGCTGGCGCATAGGCCGCCAGGATCCTCCGGTTGACGCAGCGGAAGATGGACGCATCAAGCTTCGTGCGGGCCGCACAAAAGGAGGAGGGCGCGATACTACTCTTCTGCGGGAGCGAGATCTGCAGTCGGTCACAGCTGTCCCAGAGGTCATCAATGGTGGTGCCGTACCCTTGGGAGTTCTTCGACGACACCAAGCGAAAGATCAGCAGCATCAGCATCATCGAGTCAATGATGCGTTTCCGCACTCGCCACTGTGCGTCGTACTCAGCGGCGACCTCGTGGAGGACCTCGACGACGTGCGCCCACACGGCGATGAAGGGCTCACCCACGGAGCGCGTGTGGCTCGATGCCAGGTCGTTGCGGTAGCGCTTCTTGAGATCGGCTGTACGATGTCCTTGGGTCAAGCACTGCCGCCAATCCTTGCGCAGCGGATAGACGTAGATGTCTTTCTTGGTCTCGCGACCCTCGTGACGGGGGTCATCCCGCCCACGCCCTTGGGTCTGGCCCAGGTACTCCCAATTGGCAGCCTGATAGCAGGTCCCTGCGTAGCGTGTGGGATCCACGAATGTTTCCAGGAGGACCGGGCGGTATCCGTGCAGGCCGCCCCAATCGTCCGCGATCTGGTGGGTCGCCCGTGAGAGGGCGTGGCTCGCGAGATTGGGGACCGTGACCCAGGGGAAAATGACGAAGCGGTCGTTGCTCAGGATCAACGACAACAGCTTCTGTCG
This sequence comes from Gemmatimonadota bacterium, assembly GCA_022566515.1. Classification (GTDB taxonomy): domain Bacteria; phylum Gemmatimonadota; class Gemmatimonadetes; order Gemmatimonadales; family GWC2-71-9; genus B3T1B10. The sequence continues at coordinate 6,780 of JADFIT010000142.1, read as the reverse complement.
GTGCTTTGTGTCCCAGCCGATCCACTGATCTCTGGGTGCCAAGGCCCAGGCGGCGGACGCCGTGAAGACGAAGCACCCCAGCTCCTGCTGCCTGGGCTCGGACACGATGAGGTAGCCCAGATGGGCGCCGAACGGATGCTTATAGCCCAGGTAGTGGTAGGTCTGCAGGTAGGCCTTCCAGCGCGCCCGGTCCTCTCGTGTCGTCACCAGCCGTAGCGCAATCGGAGTCACCGAGGCGAGGGGACCCTCGACCGGCCGAGAGTCTGGAGGCTCGGTGAACGTCGGCACTCGCCGAACCGGAGCCTGCGTCACTCTCTTGGGTGGCAGGATGATGACGCCGTGGTCTTCGAGCGCCTCCAGCAAGGTCAAGCAGGACTGGACCTTCAACGTGCCTCTGGGATTCTTCCAATCGAGGTGCTCGCACACCGTGAGTGCCAACTCGTTGCGGCTCAGGCGGCTGCAGGTCTGCACCGTCTCCTGGACCCGAGCTAGCTGCGTCCGGGTGAACCGCCGCCCGCCAAATGTCGTCTTCGGCAGGCTCTCGATGGATGTCATCCAGGCTAGTCTTGCCCAAGACTGCCGGAAAGTCAAGCGCCGGACCGGATAAACCCTGCAACATCACGCTAAGAGCAAGAGATGCAACCACTTGCGGCGTGCACCAGATGGGCGACCATGCCAGCAGAAAGCAAGCGAATGCCATTGCCCCGAGACCGCGGGGAGTAGCCAAGCCGGGCCGCCCGGACTGCCAGGCACACCGCTCACCCGATTTCAGGTTGCGATCTCCCCGGCCAGTGGCATAATCAGCGGGAAATCATCGGAAGGGGGTGGTCGGTTAGCTCCTCCATCCCCAACATCTTGTGGTCCGGATCACCAGTCGTAGCCGTGGGTGACGTCGGCCTCCGTGAGGGGGGCAGTGACGACTACCTGCTCAAGGAGTCGACGGAAGACCAGCCCGCGACTACGCGAAGTGCGGCGGTTGAACCGGAAGGTGAACTCCTCCAGGTAGGACTGCAGGTGGCTGGGATTGACCGAGCCCTGGTGGGTGCCGAGGATCCACCGCTTGAGCAGACTCGCGACGCGATGTACGCCTGGCATCGCGACATGGGCAGGATCGTCCGATGACGCGAGCACCGTCTTCTGGCGTACGTAGCCGTGCTTGGGCAGGTCATTGTAGCCCTGCCAGCCGTCCGTCTGCACCACGGCACCCGGAGCCACAACGTCGCATACGAACGGCACCAGACTGGCACCCGAGGCATCGGGGATGTGGCGCATCCGGACCCGCCCGAACCCCTTCGGGTCCTTCACCTCGACCGCGATGGCGACGATACTCTTGCGCGCTCCTCGCCCCGGCTTCCCGCCACGGTCGATGCCTCCGACAAGGCTCTCATCCACCTCGACGGTGCCCAACAGCGGCTCGCGCTCGGCTCGCACCATCGCCACCCGGTAGCGCTGGAGCATCGTCCAGGCCACTCGGTAGCTCGTGCCCAGCGTGCGTTCGAGGGTCTTCGCCGACAGACCGTTCTTCGCCGTGGTCAGGTGCCACGCGGCCTCGAACCACGTCGTCAGCGGCGTTCGCGTCTTGTCGAGGATCGTGCCTGCACCGACCGACGTTTGATGGCGACATGCCGAGCAGACCAGTCGCCCTCGCGTCTGGCGCCACGGCACACCGCTGGCCCCGCACGCCGGGCAGGCGAACGCCGCTGGCCATCGCAGATGCTCCAGGTAGGTGCGGCACGCTTCTTCGTGCGGAAACATCCCCACGAACTCGCGGTACGTGCGCGGGTAGCCACGTTCGGCCAGCAGCCCGGTCCGACTGGTGTCGTCATGCGAAGAGTCCACCACTACATCGTGTGGCAGGAGGAGCTAACCGTCTACCCCCTGTCCTCGATTACCTTGGAAAGATGATGTAGATCCACTTGCGTCGCTGCGTCGGCTTTGACACTGCTGGTCATGCTGTCGCCAGTACCGACAGGCTGAACCCCTACACCAGGTTGCGAACGTCAGGCGCGAGCCGTACCATTCCACCGCCCACACTGCAGCACGTCGACCGCCGGCTGACCTTCGTGCAGCGCGGCGCTGCCACTCAGATCCTCCGCCTCGCATTCCACGTCAAGGTCTGTACTGACCTTGAACGAACCTTCCTCCCCAATCTGTGGCACCACGGTCTGTGAGCCGCCGAACACGGACAGCAGGATACCGATCGCCATCAGCACGACAGCCAGGCTCGTTCGGAGTGACCGCTCAGGAACGGCCGTCGCAAAACGCGCCCCGGTCAGCACCCCCGGCACGCCACCCAGCAGGACCGTCAGCGCGAGGGCAACGTCGACCCGTCCAGCGGCTGCATGACCGATGCTGGCGGTCACCGACAGCGCGAGCGCGTGAACCAGATCCGTGCCGACTGTCGTTCGGGCGCTCAACGGGTAGGCCAACGCGAGAATGCAGAGCAGGAGCGATCCGCTTCCGACGCTCGTCATGCTGACGAGGAGTCCGGTGATGAAGCCGAGTCCGATCGTCGCCGCGGTCGGCGGCAACTGCATCGGCCGAAACTGTCCGGCGAGGCTCATTCGCAGAAAGAGCGCGGCGCCGGCGGTGATGAGCACGACGCCGAGACCGCGCGTCAACCACGTCTCGAGCAGGTCGAGCGGTATCCGATTGAGGATCGAGATGCCGACTGTGGCGCCTGGAATAGAGCCGACCGCCAGCCGTCCAACCGTCGGCCAGTGCACCTCGCGTCGGAGTGCGTAGACCCCTCCGCCGAACAGCTTCATGCCGCTGGCGATGAGTACATCCGACCCGATCGCGATCGACGGAGGTACGCGCGCGATCAACACCAGTGCCGGCGTCAGCAGCGCGCCTCCGCCCGTCGAGGTCGCGCCGACGAGCATCCCGACGACGAATCCGATGGCGATCGGTGTAAAGTCCAAGGAATCTGGCTCCAGAGCCAAAAAAAAGGCCCGGGGGGCGTCTGCCTCCCGGGCCTTCGGTCTGTCGTGCGTCGTGTGCTGTTTCGTTACCTAGCGGTGCTCAACGCGGTACGACCGTCGGCGCGGGGGCCCTCCCGGCCCTCCATACAACAGGAACACGCGGCGTAGGCGGTGAACGCGTTCATTGCTCCGCCCATTCTAGCAGGTGCGACCCAGCCACGTCCTTGAGTCGATGCCGGATGAAAGCAGAGGCTCCCGTCAGCGCGGGCTGAGGTGATGGCCTCTGGATCTGGACGGTTGTGCGACGAACAAAGTTTCGTGTGCTCGGCGGCCCTCGGGTGTATAAAGGTGCCATCCGGGGCAGGCAAAACGGAAATCCCGGATCATAAGGGCCGCGCCGTCATGTCCCTCATCCCAGCCTGGGCGCCCAATCTGCACCCGCTGCTCGTGCATTTTCCGATCACGCTCCTGATCGGGGCCGTGACTGTGGACCTGGCGAGCCTGCTGATGCCGGCAAGGCCGGCCCTTCGAGACACCGCCACCCTGTTCTATTGCGCCGGGGCGTTCATGGCGATGGCCGCGTACTTCAGCGGGCTGAGCGCCGCCCAGGGGACGCCGGTGTCCCCCGAGGAGCGCGCGGCGGTGACAGCGCACTTCACCTGGGCGGATCGCACCACGTGGTTCTTTGTTTTCTTCGCCTCGTTCCGGATAGCGTTCTCCTACATCTGGCGACCGGCCGCCCGCTGGGCGGCGGTCGCGGCGTTTGTGGTGGCGCTGGTGGGTGTCGGGTCGCTGCTGTTGACCGCCGACCATGGGGGCCGGCTCGTGTTCCAGCACGGTCTCGGTGTCGCCACCGTACCGTCGTCCGGCGGACAGCTGTGGACCATGCCGGACCACCTGCCCGTCGCAACCGAGATCGCGGTGCCGAGGCAGGGCACGTGAGTGCGCCGGGCGCACCGTCGTGCACGACACGCGGCGGGCTGCCATCCCGGGCGCGTCCCATGTCCAACCGCACGCTCGTGACGCTGCGCCGTCATCCGACGAGAGCAGAGGAGCGCAGTGTCGCTCGCTGCTAGTGTAGTCCGCCTGAATTGATGAAACATAACGGCCAGTTAGCGCGTCTAATCTGATATGCGACGTGCTATGGAAATTCAGCTGGACAATGCAATGCGACGAAAGCTTGAACTCGTGAGTCGGAGCCCAAGTGCATCCGTCCGCCTGGTAGAACGAGCCCAGATCGTTCTACTAGCGGCCGCGGGGAAGGACAACATTGAAATCGGCTGGCGTCTCGGCATCACTCGACAGAAGGCTGGACGATGGAGAGACCGGTTTGCCCAGAGTGGTGTAGTGGGGATTGAAAAGGATGCTCCACGATCTGGCCGCATTCCGTCAATTTCCACACGGAAGCGGGCAGGCATCGTCAAGAAAACCACAACTGAGACACCTCCCAACGCGACGCACTGGAGCCGCGCATCTATGGCGGCGGCCTCCGGGGTCAGCGAGTCCACCATTGGCCGGATATGGCGCAGTTACGGACTCAGACCTCATCTCACCCGAACCTTTAAGATTTCCAATGATCCACGCTTCGCTGACAAGCTCGAAGATGTCGTGGGATTGTATCTCAACCCGCCCGAACACGCCTTAGTGTTGTCCTGCGATGAGAAGAGTCAGATGCAGGCCTTGGATCGCACCCAGCCCGGCTTACCACTCAAGAAGGGTCGTGGCGGTACCATGACGCACGACTATAAGCGCAATGGCACAACGTCTCTTTTTGCGGCGCTCAATGTGAGGGATGGTTCAGTCATTGGCACGTGTATGAACAAACACCGGCATCAGGAATGGGTCAAGTTTCTGAACCTCATCAAGCGAAGCGTCCCAGAAGACAAGGAGATTCACATTATCTGCGACAACTACTCAACCCACAAACACCAAAAGGTAAAAGCATGGTTTGAGCGACATCCACGATTCCATTGCCACTACACGCCAACCAGTGCTTCCTGGTTGAACGGGTGTGGTTCTCATACTGGACATTGCTGGTCAGGCCGCACTGGTCACGCCACGCGGACAGCCTTTCTGAGGGGGCGCAGTGTCAGTTCGACGGCAGGCCCCCATCGATCACTGAGGGCCAGCGCTCGGAGCTGGACGATGTGCTGACCGCTCTCTTCCTTCCATCGCGAGCCGCAGCGCTTGAAGCGGAGTTCAAAGAGGCTCTTGCAGGTGGCCTCGACGTTGCCGCTCCCGAGGGGCAGCCCGCGCCGGCGGGCCCGGGCGTAGTTCATGCGATCGGCGTCCTCGCTGTGGCTCTGCAGGTAGGTGATCGCGGCATGCACGGGATGGTCGTCGCCGGGGCCTTCATCCAGACCACAGGCCACCAGTTCCTCGAGGATGTCGGTGGCCGCCGTGCGCCGGTTGAGGAGGGCCAGCTTCCAGCGATTCAGCCGCGTGGGGGCCGGCGCCGGGCCGTCGAGGACCCGCGCGGCCGCGCTCAGCTTCTCCAGGACGTGCGGGAGATCCACGAGGTGATGGATCGGTTCCGGAAAGTGCTCGGGCGTGAACCACTCGTCCAGCAGGGTCCACATCTCGGGGGCCCCATCGCAGAGCAGGGTGAGTTCCAAGGGGTGTTTACTCATCAGGGCGACGGTGTCGAGCACCAGCCGGTCGCGCATCCCCAAGACGTCGCCCTCGGGCATGCACCCGTAGCGGATCGTATGGAGGGCCGCCCCCTGCTGGTCGTGCAGCGTCACCGTGCCGCAGTACGCCATGCGGAAGGCCCGCGAGATCGGTCGCTTGGCTGCCCCCTTCCGCGGCCGCCCGACCGGGCGGGGTCGCGGCTCCTCCATGGGAACGCTCACCCGATCGAGGGACACACTCACCGATCGGGCCTCGGCCGGGACCTCGAAGGCCTCGATCAAGACGTCCTCGATGTCTTGGTGATCCGCCACCGCGAAGGCGCCCACCAGATGGGCCACGCGCTCAAAACTGGACCGCGCGTAGGGCAAGCGGCCGTACTCCCCAGCGGTCGCCACCGCGTCTCGCGAGGTCCCCTGCTGCACCTCATGGGCCATCACTTGCGCCGTGCGAGGCAGCCAGCCCTTCTCCACCACCCCCGCGCGCAGGCTCACCGGGTTGACCACCCGTCCCCCCGGCTGCCCGCCGCGCTGGCCCGACTGGCGATACAGCGACCGCTCGATCGACACCGACCCGGCCAGGGTGTGGTACGGTGCCTCGCACCGCCCCACCTTGGTGTAGCGGATGCCCCCAATCACGACGGCTGGCACGTCAATGTCCAACGCCTGAAGAATGGCGCGGTGCGCGGCGCGCTCGATGCCGCCCGTCTCCTCGGCGATCGCCCGCTCCACCCGGCCGTAGTCCACCGCCTTCCCGCCCCCCATGCCGGCCACCGTGCCCTGCACGCGCGCCACCATCGTCGCCAACGCCTCCCCAAGATCTTTCAACTCGTCGGGGATCTCGATCACCAGCTTGGCCATGCGACCTCCTCGCCCTCAGGCATTAGTCCCGCAGCCTGTTGTATGCGATTCGGCGTGAATTGTCCAGCATGAGAACCACACCCGTGTCCGGTCATTGCACCGCGAGATCCTTGTAAGTCCTAGATCATAAACGAGATAACTGGCGTTTCCGAACTTTTCGATATCTTTTGCGAAGGGCCATTTGTGGCTCAAGAGGCCCGGCGGCGGCAGAATGCCACATGCCGCACGGCCGCACCGTCTTCGCGCAGTTGATGGACCATGTGTCTCGATTCGAGTTCCAGAAGTGCGTCGCTCGATATGGCGGGGAGTATAAGACCTCGCGCTTCTCGTGTTGGGATCAATTCCTCTGCCTCGCGTTCGCCCAGCTC
>JADFIT010000141.1 GCA_022566515.1 Gemmatimonadota bacterium | reverse complement strand
CTCTGACCGTTGACGACGTGGATCCCACGACTCGCCTCGTCAAGCTCCGGGAGCTCGTAGCTTGGCCCGAACGGTCCGTCGAGTCCGAAAGCCCGGAAATGGAGGCCCCGTTTCCCGGTCTCACGATTGACCCCCCTAGCCAGCATCCAGAGCGCGCCGCCGTTTGCCCCACCCACCGCGTCGAAGTAGATCGGAAAGGCGCGGCAGAACGCACCGTTCGCGGGCCAGGTTTCTAGCGGCGTTCCATCCGGCCGGAAGACGACCACGCGCTGCTGGCGCCGGTCCCACACGAAGATGCGCCCGTCGGGGTGGAACCATTGGTAGATCCAATTGAGCGTGGAGAGAATCACCAGCGTGGCCGCACTCGGATCGAACGGGCCGAAGTGCCCCTGTTCGATGCCTTGACTGACCAGATTTCTGATGATGGATTCATAACGGTCGCGCCGTTCGATGAATTGCTTCTTGCGGTCATCGCTCAGGTGCCGCCATTCGGTTGAGTAGACCGCGGCGGCGGCGAGATCCTCGGTCATGACATGCACGTGCCCGCGGATCACGTCGCGCAGCTTCTGCGGCACGAGCTGATCGGACGCGGCCAGGGGTTCGATCATCTCGAAGAAGCGGTCGCTCGCGCTCGATGCGATTTCCCACAACAGGTCGTCTTTGCTCTCGATATGCGAATAGAGGCTGCCGGCCTGAAGGCCCATCGCCCCGGCGATGTCACGCACCGATGTGGCTTGGAAGCCGCGCTCGTGAAAGAGGCGTTGTGCGACGTCCAGGACGTCTTTTTTGGACCGTTTGTCCCTCGTTTTGGCGTTTCCCATCAATCGACCCTAGCGAGCGCTTGCTCGATCATAAGTATCGGCGGCGTAGGAAGTTTCGTCAAGTCAATTTGACGCGCGGCGGCGGATGGCCGTGCGAATGTGTCGAATTACATCGCCGGCCAGCCGCTCTGAGCCCGTCGCGTTGAAGTGGACGTTGGCGGGCTGCTGTATCTCCGGGAGCTTCTCCCGAGCACGACCATACAGATCGTTGATGAGGATTTCGTTCTCTTTCATAATTGTTCTCGCGGCGGCGTTGTAGCGGGCCGGGTCATCGGGAGCGCGGTGAGGCTTCACGCCGGCCGGTACGGGCGTCGTGGTGGCGAAGATCAACGAGGCGCCGGTCGACTTCAGCCGCGACACGATCTGCCGCAGATTCCTCTCGTACGTTTCGATGTCAGCTTGTTGCGGGTCGCAGGGATCGTTGGAGTTGCGTCCTGATTCCTTGACGCGTTTGAGATCATGCAGGCCGAAGTTGAAGTGAATGACGTCGAAGTTGCCGCCGTCGAGCTCGAGCCATTGTGCGATCTTCTGGATGCCCTTGGTCGTGCCGGCGCAGTTCTCCTTGGGGCGCACGACGGTTGCCTCATCCGCCAGCGCCTCGACCACGAAGCGATGGTACCCCATCGAAATGGAATCACCGAGCATCAGCACACGTGGAAGCGGCTCGGCCGCGGCGGCGTAGAGATTCGAAAGCCGGCGGCACTCCGTCCGCATCGCGGAGACTGTCGCGGAATGCGCCGGGTCTGCGGCAAGGTTGACCAGTTGATCGGGGTCGGACTTCAGATCATGAAGAAACTCGTTCACGCCGGGCTGGTCGAAATAGTGCGCATACATGTATTGCGCCGTGCGGTAGCCCTGCCAGCGAGGTATATCCGCGTGCTTCATGCGGTGCTCGCAGAAGAAGCCCTCTCGCTCGTCTTTGACGGCGACGCCGCGCACCAGCGGCATGAGCGAACGCCCTTGATACTGCTCGGCAGACTCGATGCCGGCCAATTCGAGCACGGTCGGGGCGATGTCCAGGTTCAGTGCGATGGATTCGAGTTCGCGGCCGCGCATGGCGGTCGGAAGCCGCGGATCGAAGATGACGAGCGGCACGCGCAACGACTGGTCGTAGTGCGACCACTTGCCGGCGAAACCGCGCTCGCCCATGTAGTAGCCGTTGTCACCCATGAAGATGATGACGGTGTTGCCGGCCACGCCCTGGGCCTCGAGCGCGTCGAGCACGCGGCCGATGTTGCGGTCGAGGCCGCTGAGCATACGCAGGTAGTTTCGCAGATTGCGCTCGTACTTTTCCGGCTCGTCCCAACGCCAGAAGTATCGTTCTCGGTTGAGTGAATCCTTGAGAAACTGCGGCTGCGACTCATGCGCCGCGCCGCCGTCCAGCTTGGGTCGCGGCATTGCGACGTCCCGATAGAGATCGGCCTCGCTGGGCGGGTAGGGATAGTGATTGGTCTTGTCGGCGTCCTCGGCATGGGCGGCGTTGAAGCTGACCGACAGGCAGAACGGCGTTCCTTTCGGATTCGTGCGGATGAACTCGATCGCCTTGTCGGCAATATCGACCGCCACGCTGCGCGGTATCACCACCACCCCGTCGTCGTCGGCATGGATATAGTCGCCTGGCCGCACCAGAATGCCGTCGACGGCAACCGGCCGGTTCGTCTCAAACGGCGTGCCCACCCGCGTGCCAAGGTTCGACGTCTTGTCGTAGCCGAACAGCTTGATGCCGTAGTCCTTCACCACGTGCATGTCTCGGATTCCGCCGTCGCAGATCAGCCCTTCGATGCCGCGTTGCTTCAAGCGCAGGAACTTGATGTCGCCGCCAATCGACATCCGCTTGTCGCGCATCGCCTCCATGACGATCACGTCGTCCTTGCCCGCTATCTCGAAGGCGGCGTACTCCGGAGACTCCTCGCCACCCGGCTTCTCCGCATCGGCATCCGGACGCGCCGGCACGAATCGCACCGTCACAGCCCGGCCCACCAGCCGCTGGCCCGGCGTCATGTTTTTCAGGCGCGGCATGTAGACGTGGTGCGGCTCGAAGCCGTTGCGCGCCAGCGTATCCACGACGGCGGTGGAGTTTATCTTCCGCAGGCCGTCCATCTGCTCATGCGTAAGCACGTGGTCGGGGGTCGGTGGTACGTCTGGCATCTTTTATCCTGCCTGCCTGTTTCAGCGGGGGATTAGAAATTCGCCCGCCGATTATAGCGAGGCAGAGTACAGGGGCTGCCTACCCGGCGCCCCGTTCGGCGAACCGCTGCATGACGAGCGCGGCATGTTTTGCGCCCATGAAAAAATCGTCGAGCGAGATGTTCTCGTTGGGCGCATGGATCTTGTGCGATGGGTGGTCGATTCCCGACGTCGCAACCGGCATGCCAAGCACGTCGGCGAAGTCGTACGAGCACAGCACTTCGGGGGCCACTGCATCGATCACCGCCGCCAGCGGCATGTCGTCTATGAACCGGTCGTCGTCGTTCACCGCCTCGGCCGGCAGCAGTACCATATCCAAATCATCTCTACACCGAAGCGCCTCTTGAAACGCCGCGCCGGGCAAGAGTCCCGCCGTCGTGACCCTGGGGCCGAACAGTTCGTTCTCCAGCACGATCAACTCGAACGAGCCGCCAGTGTGCTTCTCCAGAGAGGGAAGGATCATCGGCATCAAACGTCCCATCGCTGTTCCCGTAACCAGCCCGAGTTTCTTATTCCTTAGAGAGATCAGGTCTCCTGCCGAATCGTTGATCCTCTTTTCCAGGAATCGTATGCTCCCCACCCCGTTCTCCACCTGATCGAAGCTGCCGTACGCTTCCGCCGGAGGGAGCGGCAGCTCGGCTACCACGTACAGCTCGTCGGACCCGTGGGCCCAGCGATGTTCCCGCTCACTCAATGCCCGTCCGGCGAAGCTCTCCACCAGCTCCACCGCGGCGCGGCACTCGTCCCGGGTCGGCTCCCTGACCAGGTGGTGCTTGCTGAATTCCGTGAGCCCAACCGGCACGACCGACACGGAGAGGACCCCGTCGCCGAGCCTGAACAGATCCGCGAGACTCCGGGCCAGTACCTTGCCGTCGTTCAGGCCGGGCTGCAATACGATCTGTGTGTGGAATTGAATTCCGCCGCGGCCAAACATCTCGAGCTGTTCGATGATGTCCGGCGCCAGCGGATTGCGCAGCAAGCGCCGGCGTACCACGGGGTCGGTGGCATGCACCGATACGTATAGGGGCGAGAGGCGATACTCGAGGATTCTCTTTACGTCGGACTCTTTGAGGTTGGTCAGTGTAGCGAAATTGCCGTGCCGGAAGGAGAGCCGGTAGTCGTCGTCGCGTATGTAGAGAGTGTCTCTCAGCCCCTCCGGCAGGCCGTCCACGAAGCAGAAATCGCAGCGGTTGCCGCAGCGGCGGATGCGTGGCGGCTCCAGCTCGATCCCCATGGGATGGCCCTCGGGCCGCTCGATATCGAACACCACGTGCTCCCCGCCCGGGAGCCGGGCCTCCACCTCGAACCGGTCTTCGGCGGTGAGAAATTCCCAGTCGAGGAAATCCAGCAGCTCCCGACCGTCCACGGTCAAGAGTTCCGTGCCGGGCTGGAGACCCAGCTCCGCACCGATGGAATCTGGGCTGACGGCGGCGATCTTGATCATCTCATCCTTAAGATAGGTAGCGCGGGGTGGAAGCTAATTGGGCGCTGCCCCCGACCGCCACAGGGAAGATGAATATGGAATATTGAATATTGAATATTGAATATCGAAATTGGATATTGGATATTGAATATTGGATATTCATCTTCCGTGGCTATCTCACTACATGGATTTCTACTCGAAGCCGCCTAACATGTGGACTTCGCACTCGCGGTCAGAAGCCGGCTACAGTTCGCGCAGGTCAGGTGCATGGGCAAGTGCCAGTGGCTGGAAGAGTCGAAGTCCTGCTCGTGCCCGCAGTGGGGACAAGTTCCGTGGATTGACTCCGTCACGTCTCTCGCTCGTGTCCGCTTCGCGAAGACGAATACACCCGCCAAGGCGAAGCCCGGGACCAGGAGAAAGTGGGCGACGGGAATGAAGATGCTCACCAGCGCCGCTCCCCAGGCCACAGCAAGCCCTTTCACTGCACGCCTAATGCGCTCCGCCCGGTCGAAAGTGGTGACCGTCGCAACGCCGGTTGTGGAGTTGTCGTCGTAACCGGTCAAGAGGAAAGGTTCGCTGCGGGACCTGGGCATAAGCTCCCCGAAAAAGAGACGCCGACTAAGCGCCGGCGTCATGCCAAAAAAAGGAGCGGGCGACCGGACTCGAACCGGCGACGTCCAGCTTGGGAAGCTGACATTCTACCACTGAATTACGCCCGCGCGTGTTGCCCTGCAAGGACTTACGTCCCTAGGGCTTGAAAATGTAACGGTGGGTGTGGGGGGCAACAAGATGGAAGGGGCCCGAGGGCGCAATCACGCCCCATCGTCACGCCCGAACGGATCCCGCGCCTCGACCGCGGCGAACTTCTTGAAGTCGGTATCATTGGTGTAGAGGACGCGGACACCATGCTGTCGCAGCAGCGCAACTAGATGAGCATCCGGGACGAGGTTTCCCCGAACCGGGATGGAGCGGGTTACATCGGTGAAATGCCGCCAGAAACCATCGTCCTCCGAGAGGACCCGAACGTGGGGCAGCGCGAGGAGCGCCTCGATATTGGCTTTCGCCGTGTCGGGCGACAGCGGCTGTTCGAAGATCCGCGGGTGGGTAGCGACGCGAAGATACGCGAACAGCGTGTTCCACGTAAAGCAGATGATCTCCGAACCCGCCGCCCATTGGGCGAGGCACTCACGGGCGCGAGCGTGCCTGGGGCTCGATTCGTCTGATGCGTAGAGGAGGATGTTGGCGTCGACGGCGAAGCTCATTCCCGCGAGTCATCCAGCGCAGCATACACGGCCTCTTTGTCGGCGATGTCGATCAAGGGATTCATCCGCTGGGACCTCCACTGCAATTCACGGTCCTCCAGCGAGCCCGACCGGTACCGGGCGAGGGCCTCGGCAAGCAGATCGGATACCAGCCGCCCCAAGGACTTCCCCTCACGCTTTTGAAGCCGTTTGAGATCCTTCAGGATCGGCGTGTCGATATTGATCGTAGTGCGCGCCATGATGTTTGATGATATCAGAGCGAGCATCTGATGTCAATTATAATGATGCTCTGACACTAAGGTCACCGCCCTCTACACCGTCGGCTGCACGTTCGCATTCAGACGGAACAGATTCGTCGGGTCATACTCGTTCTTGACCCTTACCAGGCGACTGAAATTGCCACGATAGTTGGCGTTCACGGCCTCGGCGGTCACTTCAGTGCCGGCGTCGTTCGTGTAGAATCCCTGGATGAACGGCTCGAGAGTCGCCCAGTACCTTCTCATATAGGCTATGTGCTCAGTTGGGTCATCACCAAAGGCCCAGTCGACGATGCCAAGCAGGTTACCAGAGGCATCCCGATGCGCGAAGGCCGTGGCGTCGTTCGCCACCCGACCGATCGCCCCGCCGCATTGCTGGATGGCCACGATCGTTGAACGAGCCGGGTGTCCTTCCATGCCTTCAGCCAATGCGCTGATCAGCCCCGTTGCAATTTCACCGATGAAGCCACTCTTGAGGTAGGTGGCACGGGCTCTGGGATCGTCGATGTCGCCGGACCGCTGGAGGGCGACGTAATCGATGGCCTGAACATCGTCCACAATCGGCGTACCCAATCCGCGAATCGGCGCGAGGACGCGATCCGCCCTGGACGCCGGCCCGGAATAGCACACGGTCACACCCACCACGCCGGGGGCACCACCTGGTGGCTGGACCATCAGAAAATCGAGCGTGATGTCGTCCGGTGCCTCGACGCTGTACTCGGCCTACAGCTCCAGAAACTCCCGCGCCATGCTGATCGGATACATGATGCTGCCTCCGAGAACCTGACGCTGCATCGGGACTCTAAGGAACCTTTTAAGGTACGCCGGCGGGTGGGCATCGGTAACACCCCAACCGACGCCTGTTGCACCCACGTTTCCGGCTGGCGTGTTCAAGTAACTTCGTCGACTAGACTCTTCACCTCGAGTTCACGCCACCGATCCTCGACTCCGACCCGGATCGGGAGGTGACCGATCTTCCGGATCCAACTCTCCAGCTCGGCAACGGCGAAGCCCTCCGGTAACGAAACCTCGGGCAGTGAGGAGAAGCGCCGACCCTTCCGTGTAGCGAGATACAGGGTATCGAACAGAGCCTTAGCCGGAGTCGCTATGTCAAAGCTGCCGGCTCCTCGGTAGAATCCGAAACCGCCAAACAGATCTCTCTGGATCTGGTGGAACTCGTACGTACCCACCGGCGTCACCAGCCGCGGCCTCTGTGTAGTGGTCACAACATGGACCATGCGGGGGATCTGCTCGATCATTCCGTGCAGATTCAGCGCCGAAAGCAGGGACACATAGCCCGCAGCCCCGGTCCGGAAAAGGTGGGGAACCACGTGAAGTGGGGAGAAATCAGGCTGTCTGTAGGCGGCCCATAGGCCACGACGGACACGGGTGATGACCCCCACCCCCTCCTTCGCAAGCATGGAAAGCGACCGTGAAGCCATCGACGGCGACACTTCGGCAACCGAGGCTGCTTCGGCCGTGGTGAACACGGGACTTCTGGGGAGGAGATCTCTCCAGAGAATTCTCTCGAACCGGCTCATCGGGGCTTCTCCTGCTGCTCCATCACTCGCTCGAGGAGGCTTGCCACCTGAAGTCTGATCTCATCCCAGGCGCTTTCGGTTCCGTAGCGATCGGCGGATTCTCCCTCCAGAAACTCGAGAACCTGCCCCTGGTACTCCTCAAACGTGATCTCCAAGGCTCTGTCGTACGCCACGCTGAGTTCCTGTGCCCCCAAGGTGCCTGCCAGGCGACGGACAAGATCGCCTTGGGGTGTGGCACGGACGAGTACATGCAGGTCGAACACGTCGCGGGCCTGCACGTGTGCGCGTCCGGCGAGAGCCCCTATCTTCTGGCGAGTGGCCCCAGGCCGGGTGTAATGCCGGACCGAGATGGGATTGATGTCATAGGAGCCGGTGATCTGCGGATCGGGTGCTGCTAGCTCCCAGGGATCCTCGCCGTGACCACCCCCACCCTGAAAGGACACTTCAACCTTCGTGGGAAGATGAACATCACCGGGCATGATGATGTGGAACTTGTAGCGAAATGTTGTATCCGTGTCATTGTTTGGCCCCTGACCGGGATCCAGTCCCCGAATCCCCATCTCGTGAAGCCGGCTTAGGAACGTCCTGCTGGCGAAGATGCCTTTGAGGCAGGTGCGGATCGCGGGTGCCCCCGCCCCTGCTGAATCCCCATCGAGATCCATGTCCTGAGAATACCGTGGGCTCTTGAAGAACAGCCTGAGGTTCACTCCACCCTTGAGGACCCACAGCGTGTCTGCGCTCACCTCGGCAAGCTCTCTCAGAATCAGAAGGTGCACCGCCTCGCGGGCCGAGACCGGAGAGAGGGATTTCATATCATTATACCACGCTTTTAACTATTATCGACAATTACATAGTATAATGCCTCTCCACGGATCCCAAGTCAAGAGCTGGCCAAGGCTCTTCCGGCTCGAGGCCAGAAAAGGTAGAGGGTTCTAGCCCAGGGTATCGAACAGAAGACGGTGTACGAGGAGCTGAAATCGGAGGCCGCGGAGCGCCGCATCGAGCTACGATTGGGCTCGCTTCCGCCGATTCACGGCGACCGGACGTTGATCCGCCAGGTCTTCACCAACCTGTTGTCCAACGCCATCAAGTTCACGAGAACCAGAGACACCGCCATCATCGAAGCGGGTTGCCGCGCCGAGGGTTACGAGGACATCTACCATGTCAAGGACAACGGCGCCGGGTTCGACATGGCGTACGCCGGCAAGCTGTTCGGCGTCTTCCAGCGACTTCACTACGCGGACGAATTTCCCGGCACAGGCGTCGGCCTCGCCATCGTGCAGCGTATCATTGAAAGGCACGGCGGACGGGTCTGGGCCGAGGGCAAGGTCGATGAGATCACAGTCAAGTTGAGTATTACCTTGGGATATCGTTGCGTGCCCCATCAGAGCACGTATTGCATCTACAATGCAATAACAAGCGCTCGTTCAAGAACGCCTCACGGTCGCTAACCCCATGTGAGTCGGTAATGAGTGGCGAGGGAGTGGAGTCGTGCTAGGCAGGTGATGGCTGGCTAACGCCTGTCGACCACCCACATGTAGAAGCAGCAGCTCTGCTGGGTACCGCTGACCGAACCCGGTAGGATGCTCTCATCGAGCAGTCTCCGCTCGAATGAGGATAACGTCGTTCTTCCCCCGCGCGCGCGATGAGGCGGCACGCAGCAGCGGGGAAAGTGTTCGCAACGCCGTTCTAGAACAACAACACCTTCGCGCGCTTCGTCCCCCGGACCCAGGAAACCTGGCCGAATTAGGCAGTGCGAAGCTCCAGAC
>JADFIT010000140.1 GCA_022566515.1 Gemmatimonadota bacterium | reverse complement strand
CCGCAGCACCACCGGAAGCTGTGTTGTCCCCCCCACCCCAGAAAAGGTGTGGTGGTGAAGGGGAAAAAAGTTCTGGGGGTTGGGTTGGGGTCCGTGTGCTCCGTGGTTTCCGTGGCCATTCACCCCGGGCGCGGCGTGTGTCGCGATGGCCTCCGACTTTCGCGATGGCGGGACCTTCTTCCTGACGGGAACGTCCTTCCCCGGAAGTATCGGATGAACCTAAAGAATCCCCCAGAAATGCCGATGCACGTCGATCGAGAAGGTCCACCGTCCGTCCCGCAGGCCGCGCGCCGTTTGGACTCGAAGCAGGTCGAATATGAATTGTGCGGCGACGCCGACTGACGGATAAAAACCGCTACGGCGCGCTGCGAAAGGGGCGGGATTGCGAACAAACGCCGCGTGCGCGAATGGCGCCAGCGTTGCTCTAGGGGGTGAACGGCCGAAGCGGCCCAACCCGACCGAAGGAAACGGTACGGGGAGTTGCCATTCCACATGTTGAGTCATACCCAGCGTGCCGGTCAGCTCGTGGTAGCCATAGCCGGGCCCGCTAGTCGGTCCACCGAGAAAAACAAACTCCTGCGCGGGGACGTCGGGCGTGGCCGCCACGGCGGCAGCCGTGGTCGTGAGCAACAAGCGGTGGGAGCCAACTCGCTTGTCCATCGTCGTGGTCACGAAGACGCGACCGTAGTACGGCGGTGACGAGGCGATGGTCGTGTCGACTCCGCTGAACAATCCGCCACGCAGTTGTGCTCGCCAGCCGACATTCATTCCCCAAAAGGCGTGAGTCGCGGGACGTACCAGATCGATGGAAATCCGTCCTTGGCGCAGCGACCATGCGGGTATCACAGGGTCGAACGTACCGGTAAGAGAGGAAGTGTGGATCTCCAGGCGTTCGTGCTGCTCGTATGCGGCAGTAACGGCCAGCTGGACACCGGCCACGTCGCTGAGACCGAGTGTGACTCCCGCACCGCGGGTTTCGTAGGAATTCGTGAAGTCGCGCCCGAGCGCACCGGCGGCAATGCTGTTGCGCAACAGTGACGTTTCCACCAGGTCGCCCACATCGCGGTGCTTCCGCTCCGCGAAGAATGTGAGATTGAGCCGCGTTGATGGACGGGTGTCGATGGCGAGCCGGCCCTTCACGGTCTCGTCGGCGAGGCCGACGCGCCCAGTCAACTCGATGCTTGCGCCGCCACCCAAGCGGAGCAGTCCACCGGCACCAATGGCGACGCCCTCCACCCTGTTCACGCGGATGAAGTCGGAGATACGTCCTACCGACAGCGCGCCGCCACGCAGCTGTCGGCTGAGGGCGTCTACCCCGACGAGCTGTTGTGCCTGCCGCAACACGCGCCGCGCGTCCTCATCGCTGGCGAACAGTACGTCGTCGGGCAACGAATCTACGATGCCACCTTGCCAAGGATACTGCCGTAGCTGTGCGGGAGGTGCACGAACGAATTCCGTTCCCACAAAACTTTGCGAGTCGAGCCCCACGTTGAGTCTGTAACAACACACTTCCCACCGCGTGCGAATGATTCCGCGGGCCGGAAAATTGAGCCAGCTGCTCCGGCGAACTACCTCGACCTCTTGATGAAACGGGAGCCAGAAGCCTTCGATGAGCGCGTTCTCGAGAACGACGGATAATCGCTCGATGCGCTTGTCCAGGAACGCGTGACTTGTGAACGTGAGCGCCATTCGGGCCACCGCGCCGCTGTCCCGGTCCAGATACACGGCGCCGATCACGGCAGGCTGGCTCTCGTCACGCGGCCGCACATGTACGACGTAGACCCTGAGAACTCGATCGGGATACTCGAGGATCAACGAGTCACGAATGGCGAAGTCGTAGGTAGCCAGGCCCCGTTCAGAGAGTGGGTGCGGTACGTCCCGAACGTCTCGTCCGTCCCCCATGCGAATGAGATCGGGAAAGTTGTTCTGAACGATTCCGAACCGATCGCGGTAATAGCCGATTTCGGCGGGCAGGAGCAGCGTGTCGCGCTGGCCGATCAGCCGTTGCTTGCTGAGCATCGGTGCCTTCCAAAACAGCTGCACGGCCAACTGGTCGACCTTCACGACTCTGGGTGGTTCGGGAAATCCCTCGCCGAACTGGCCCAAAAAGGTGAGGTACCCCCGGGCCGCAGCGGTATAGTCGGTGAGTCCGTTGGCAAACTGGCGCGACCGACGATCGACGGCGCGTTGCACGACATTGAGCGTCCGCGCATCGTTCCATTCAGTGTTCTGTGCATGCGTGGCAAGGGGAAAGAGGCCGAGCAACGCAGTGGTGATGACCGCGGCAAAGGTTGGCATACCGCAATCAGTTCGTGCACGTGGCGCACACGCCGTACAGTACGATCTCATGAGCCTCCACGCGAAAACCGGACGGGGCACTGAACCTGTGGTTTCCGGAGCAGTGCTCCGCCACCTCAAACGCTCTGTCACACTCCCGACACAGGAAATGATGATGGTGCGGCTTTCCGGAAACCTCGTATCGCGTGGTCTCACCTGGCAGGTCGACGGGACACAGCCATCCGGATTCCGTGAGTAGCTTCAGATTCCGATACACGGTGGCTATGCCTAGCCCTGCGGCAAGCGCCTTGCCGGCGTCGAGCACTTCTGCGGGACTCATCGGCCGGCCGGCCCGCGTCAAGGCTTCGCGGATCGCTCGACGCTGAGGAGTGTCACGCTCCATGCTTCGCTCCTATCACGTTTGCCGTTATCGTCCTCCCGGCAGAACGGCGCCGGGGCCGGTTCCGCTGACCCGCTCCTCACGGCCCGGATGACGGCGCGTTTTTCGCTTGACTGGGATATGATAATAGATTATCGACGGCCTGTTGAGCCGGGCTGGAGTTCCAGGCCGGGTCTGGCAGCCACGTTCTGGCGTCATGAAGTGCCCCGCTCCATAATGAGTGGCCCGCGTGACTGGACGAGACCCGATAACGCAGTGTCGAGGTACAAGCCGATGGCCGAAGAAACGATTTTCAGCAAGATCATTAGGAGAGAAATCCCATCTGATATTGTGTACCAAGACGACGTGCTTACTGCATTTCGCGATGTGAACCCGCAGGCCCCCACGCACATTCTCATCGTGCCAAACCATGTCATACCAACCGTATCAGACGTGACGGCGGACGACGAGATGGTCTTGGGAAAGATTTTCACGGTCGCGGCGAAGCTCGCCGAGCAGGAGGGCATTGCCGCCGGTGGGTACCGGCTGATAGTGAACTGTGGAGCCGACGCAGGCCAGGAGGTGTATCACCTCCACGTGCACCTGCTCGGCGGTCGACCGTTGGGCCCGATGCTCCATCGATCGGGCTGAACGTGATTAGCTTTTTTGTGATGATGAGCGCGACGATGGATATATTGGAAGAGTGTCGAATCCATAGAGAGGGCAACGAAAAATGATTGACCGGGAGCTGTTGGAGATCCTCTGCTGTCCCAAGACCAAAGTCCCCGTGGAGATGCTCTCCGAGGACAAACTCAAGGCCGTAAACGATCGTATCGGTCGTGGCGATGTGAAGACGGTAGACGGAAGCAAGGTAGACAAGCCGCTCGACGCCGGACTGATAACAGAGGACGGGAAAACGATCTATCGAATTGATGACGATATCCCCATCATGCTCATCGACGAAGGTATCCCTGCCGATCAGATTACCTAATAATCTCTGCGATCTCCGCGTGCTCGGCGGTGAATACGTCACCGCAATTCGGGCCCGGAGAACTAGGGAATACGCTAAAGGGCCGTTTTTTCAGGGATCCCACCCTATCATTCCCCTGAAAAGCTCAGCTCCGCAACGAACCCCCGAGGACCCTTCCGCAACAGCGAGGCACTGAATGCCAAGAGCAACCCGATGACGGCCGCAATCTTATATGTGGATGCGCTCTCCAGGGTTAGTGACTCGAGCGATACGCGTGGTATCCAGGCGAAGAATCCGTTTACGAGATAGCCCAATCCGACCGAGGCGCCGATGATCGCGAGGGAGAAGGTGGCGGCCGTGCCGCGGCCGTGTAGGCGGGCTAGCACACCGAATGTGGTGATGTTGGTGGCGGGTCCGGTGATGAGGAATGCGAGGGCGGCCCCCGGCGACAATCCGCCAATGAGCAGCACGGCAACGAGTGGCGTTGCGGCGGACGCGCATACGTAGGTTGGGACGCCGAGGAGCGCAAAGAGCATCACGTCGACGCCGGGCGGAATGGCAGCCAAAGGGGAGGGAGTGCCTTCCAAGAACGGCGTCGCCACTGCCGCCACGCCCAGACCGGCCAAGATCCATGGCGCCGTGTCATCCACTACATCACCGAGGCCTACGCGAAGCGCCTTTCGCACCCGGGCGGCCGGCGATTTCCCGACTGGCATTGCGTCAACGTCCGCTGCCTCGGTACGGACCCCTCTCGATCGGGTAATTCCTCCCACCAGCCAGCCCACCGCGAGGGCGACCGCAGCGGCTCCGGCCACCCGAATGATCGTCATGTGCGGACCGAGGAGCGGAATGGAGAGGAAGATCGCGTCGAGCCCCAGCTCGGGTGTGGCCACCAGAAACGCCATGGCGGCAGGGGGTGGCACTCCCTTGACGATGAGCGTGCGATACAAGGGCACTACGCCGCAGGAACAGATTGGTAACGGAAGTCCAAACGCCATTCCTCGGACGGCCTGTGCGCCGGCTCCTCCCCGTGCCATCCATGCTATTGAGGAGGAAGGCATGAACACGCTGATGAAGCCTGCGGCCACGAACGCGAGGAGCAGGGCAGGGGCGCTCTCGATGGCAAGCCCCAGGAAGGCACCCGCCACGCGGCTCCCGAGGCCATGGTCTCCGGTTCCGATGCTCCCGGCCAGAATGGCGCCCAGCAGGATCACCGCCAGCAACGCCCCCACGCCCTCGAGCCTGCGAGACACCCTGCTGGCAATTTCCTCGGGATGGGAACGGCTGTCCAAATGTGGTCGGAAAAACACCACGTGTAGGAGCGACCCACCCACCAGCGCCTGAAACCAGGCCACCGATTGTCCGCTCAGGCTTCCGCTCATGGCGGGTCCCACCGAGTAACCCACTCCCGTGGCTGCGGCAACCAAGCCCAGCACGAGGCCCGGTACCGCCGCTCCGAAGTGAGGCCTCAGCAACCACCAGATGGCGAGTCCCACTGGAAGCCGGTGGAGCACAACTGCAGCCTTGAGTTGTGGTCCCCAGAGTTGAACAGCGCCGCTGTCGCCGAGGGCGACGCCGTCGATGAGCGCATGGAGGCAGAGACCCAGCAGGCCCAGGAACAAGGCCAAGACGTGTGTCCCCTTGGCGGCCCGATGGAAAAGATGCTCCGCCAGGGTGGGACCGACGAAGCCGACGACCACGAACCCGATGGCCGGCCAACCTCCCTGCATCACCGCTTCGGGCAGGACAGTCAGGATGACCAAGCCGCCGATCGCGACGAATACGAAGCCGTCGAGGACGCCGAGCAGAATGTTTCGGCGATCGGCGAAGCGGTATGCCAACGGGCCTAGGCCAAGGGCTGCGATGCTGGCCAGAAGCAGAGTCAACGGATGGCTAGCTCAGAAAATGGTTTAAAGGGTGCAATGATAGTGGGTTATCGATAAGCTTTACCGCTGCGGTTGAAGATAACCGTCAACCTTTTTCCTGCTGGTCGCGTAGCGTGATCAGGATGTTGAGACTTCCTGGCCGGTCCCCGGTCCAGGGTCTATTCTTCTTGTTCGTCTTATATAAGCGATGACCAAAATCGTTCTTGGAGGAAGTTACCATGCGGTATTTCTGTAATCGTCGGTCATCTCGAGCGTGGTCGTGCGGCGGCCTCGTGGGCCTGGGCCTGATGGCCATGATTGGTGCGCCGCGTCTGCTTCTCGCCCAGGCGCCTACTCCCCCGCCACACTTCGCGATCCGCAACGTGCGCATCATCACCGGCATGGGCGAGACGATTTCGGGTGGGACGATCGTGATGGACGAGGGTCTCATCACGGCTGTGGGGAGGAATGTCACCATTCCAGCCGATGCGTGGGTGATAGACGGTTCGGGATTGACGGTGTACCCGGGTCTCATCGATGCGTTGTCCACCCTCGGGCTCCCGTCCTCGCTCCGCGTTTCCCCTGCCCGTCCCCAGTCTGGTGGTGGCGGTAGGCCGGGAGGGGGCGCCCGGGCGGAGGGTGGAGATCAGCCGCCCTTCTCGCGTGGGCCGGAGGACCGTCCGGCGACAACGCCGTGGATAAACGCGGCCGACGAGTTGAATGCGAGTGACGAGGGCGTCGAGAAGTGGCGCAACGGCGGTTTTACGACCGCTGTCATAGTGCCGGAGCGCGGCTTTTTCCCGGGGCAGGCGGCGCTGGTCAATCTGGCGGGGGATCGCCCGAACGACATGGTGGTGAAGACGCCGGTAGCGCTACGGGTGAATCTCACGTCCGGCGGAGCTTCGCGGGGATACCCATCCTCGTTGATGGGAGCCTTTGCCTACATCAGGCAGATCTTCTTGGATGCCGCGCATTACGACCAAGCGTGGTCGATTTACGAGCGCTCGCCTCAGGGCTTGGAGCGCCCCGTCTACGATCGTTCCCTCGATCCGCTTCGCGAGGTGTTGCGCACGCGGCAACACGTCATGATTCCCGGCACCTGGGCTCGAGAGCTGCACCGTGCCGTCAACATTGGTGAGGAGATTGGGGTCAACACGCTGGTGTACGGCGCCCACCAGGGATACGAGGTGGCGGGTGTCCTTGCCGAGCGCGGCGTACCGGTGCTTGTGAGCCTCGATTGGCCGCAGCGAGATCGCGATGCAGATCCGGACGCTGACGAACCCTTGCGGATATTGCGGTTTCGTGACCGCGCCCCGACCACACCAGCCGCTTTTGAGGCTGCTGGCGTGCAGTTTGCTTTTTACTCGGATGGCATTGATGAGCCCGACAGGGTAATCGCGAATGCCCGTCGGGCGATCCAGGCCGGTCTCTCGCCGGATGGTGCGTTGCGCGCCTTTACCATGGCGCCGGCGGAGATTTTCGGAGTAGCCGACCGTCTCGGAAGTTTGGAAGTCGGCAAGATCGCCAACGTCGTCCTGACGAGCGGTGATTTGTTCGAGTCCGGCACCGACGTTCGCATGGTATTCGTCGATGGGCGCAAGTTCGAGGTACCAGCCGCTGACACCTCTGCAGTTGGTCGGGGTCGGGGTCGGCGCGGCCGCGGTCGGGAGGATCGGGACGAGGAAGAAGAGGAGGTACCCTACGGGTCACCAGTTCCGATGGTGAACGATAGAGGGCCGATCGACACCTCGCCCGTCACGGTGATTCAGAACGCGACGATTCTCACGGTAGCCAACGGCACTATCGAAAACGGTTCGGTGCTCATCCGTGATGGGAAGATCGCGGAAGTCGGGCGGAACGTGACTGTGCCGCGGGGCGCCAAGGTGATCGATGCCACCGGCAAGTTCGTGATGCCGGGAATCATCGATGCCCACTCTCACATCGCAGCCGACGCGATCAACGAAGGGAGCGTGTCGGTGTCGGCGATGGTGGGGATAAGAGACGTGATCAATCCAGACCAAGTCGCGATTTACCGTGCCTTGGCGGGCGGTGTGACGACCGCCAACGTGCTGCACGGCAGCGCGAATCCTATCGGTGGTAAGAACGCAGTCATAAAGCTTCGCTGGGGTGCAGATGCCCAAGGCTTGCTCTTCGAGGACGCAATGCCCGGCATCAAGTTTGCGCTGGGTGAGAACACCAAGCGTGCCCGCACGCCGGCGCGGTACCCGGCTACTCGAATGGGGGTTCAGGACGTAATCCGGCAGGCGTTCATCGAAGCTCGGGAATACCGGCGGTCGTGGCAGGAGTACGAGCAGAAGACGGCACGCGGAAATGCCAACGTGATTCCTCCACGTCGTGATCTGAAATTGGAGACGCTAGTCGAAGTATTGGAAGGAAACCGGCTGGTGCACGCGCACTCGTATCGGGCCGACGAGATCTTACAGCTGCTACGCCTGGCCGAGGAGTTCGGTTTCAGGATTGCGACGTTCCAGCACGTCCTCGAAGGCTACAAGGTGGCCGATGAGATAGCCGCGCACGGGGCGGGCGCGTCCACGTTCTCCGACTGGTGGGCGTACAAGGTGGAGGCGTACGACGCCATTCCCTACAACGCTTCCCTCATGACGGAGCGGGGCGTCGTCGTGTCCATCAACTCGGACAGCGGTGAGGAGATCAGGCACCTCAATCAGGAAGCTGCCAAGAGCATGAGGTGGGGCGGGATGTCGGAAGAGGAGGCGTTGAAGCTCGTGACGCTGAACCCGGCGAAACAACTGCGCATCGATCACCGTGTCGGGTCTATCGAAGTGGGCAAGGATGCCGACATCGCCATCTTCAGTGCGCATCCACTCAGTATCTATGCGGTTCCGGAGCAAGTGTTCATCGACGGCCTGCTGTATTTCGACCGGCAAGTAGACATTGAGCGTCGCAAGGCACTCGAGGAGGAAAAGCAGGCGCTGCTGGAGAAGCAGGGGCGCAGCGGGCGCAATCGAGTGACCACTGATGCCGACACCGATGAGGAGGGTGTACGATGAAAATGGCTCGAGTAGTTACGTGCCTCTGCATGTTGATAGGTGTGGTCGTGGTCGCTTCACCGGCTTGGGCTCAGGTCGGTTCGTCAGCCATTGTGATCCGAGGTGCGACCGTACACACGCTCGCTGGTGATCCGATAGAATCGGGGACGGTGGTGATGCAGGGTGGAAAGATTACGGCGGTGGGAAGCGATGTTTCTGTTCCCGACGGCGCGCGGGTAATTGATGCCCAGGGCTTGCATGTCTATCCTGGGATGTTCGACGCCGTCAGCAGGCTCGGCCTCACCGAGATCGGCCAGGTAACGGTCACGTCTGACATGAGCGAGTTGGGAGAGTTCAATCCTCATCTGTTGGCGATGACCGCCGTCCACCCGGCCAGTGAAATCATTCCGGTGACCCGGTCGGTCGGTGTGACGCACACCGTCGCGACTCCGACGGGTCAGGGGGGTGGGATTGGAGGTCAGGGATCGCTGATGCATCTGGACGGTTGGACTGTCGAAGAGATGGTCATCGAACCGTCGATCGACATGGTTCTCAACTGGCCCAGCTTGGGCGGTGGTAGACGCGGTTTTGGAGGTGGTGGGCGCTTCAGAGGGCCGCGTCGCCCGTTCAGCGAGATAAAGGAACAGTACGACGAGCAGGTGCGCGAGATCGAGAGCTGGCTCGAAGCGGCCCGTCACTACGCGCAGGCGTTGGAAGGCGGTTCCGCGGTGCGTAGGGACATGAAACTCGAAGCCCTCGGCAAGGTGGTGAGCGGCGAGCTGCCGTTCCTGGTAAACGCAAACACCGAACGAGCCATCAACGACGCC
>JADFIT010000139.1 GCA_022566515.1 Gemmatimonadota bacterium | reverse complement strand
GACCTACGTCGCGCCTAGCAGCGAGCGGGGGGCGGGGAGCGGTTGGGCGGCCTGCTCCCTGCTCACTGCTCACTAGCATACACCCCCTCCAGAGCCGACGCCGGCTCCGGCATGTTGCCCTCGCGGCTGCGCAACGCTTCGTCCGCCGCTCGCTGCACCTCATCGGCGACCTCGGCCTCTATCTGCTCCAGTTCCTCCACGGTCGTGCCGCTCTGTTTGAGGTGTTCCTCATATTGACCGATGGGATCCCGTCTTCCCCATGCGACGAACAGCTCGGGTGGAATGACCTCCCGCGCCTCACGCTCGTCGTGGGTCGCGTGACCGCCCATGCGGAACGTCTCGGCCGCCAGCATCACCGGGCCGTCCCCACGCCGGCACCGATCCGCAGCGAGCTTCGTGGCTGCGTAGGCGTCCAGCACGTTGTTGCCGTCGAAGGACCACCCGGCCATGCCGTACGCCTCGCCAAGCTCCTCGAACGTCCCTGGGAGGTGGTGGACACCCACCACCGTGCCCAGTGCAACCTGGTTGTTCTGAATCACGAAAATCACCGGCAGGCGCTTGACCGCTGCGAAGTTGAAGGCCTCGTGGGTAGGTCCCGACTTCACCGCTCCATCGCCAACCCAGGTCAGCGCGACACCGTCGATGCCGTGCATGCGGAACGACAGCGCCAACCCGACCGTCACCGGCGGGATGTTGCCGATGTTGGAAATCGGCTGTAGCACCCTTTGGCCGAGAGATCCCACGTGCCCGTCTCGACCCCCGGAGGGAGAATCGGCCGTGGCCAGGTAGCCGCGCAGCATGTCCGCAACGGACATACCCATCTCACAACACGCTCCGGCGTTGCGGATCATCGGGGCCACGATGTCTATTTCCCGGTCTAATGCATGTACAGGGCCTACCGTCGTCGCCTCCTCCCCAGTACCCAACCACGCCTTGGATATCACGCCCTGCTTGACCCACCGCTTGAGCATGACATCGTGTAGTCGGGTCCGCACCATGCCCCGATACAGATCGAGCTGCTTCTCGTGGCTCAGGCTCTCTACGACGGCCTTCCTGTCGGAATCCCTTGCCCACGTCTCTGCAAATTGCCGGACGAGATCCGGATCAGGTTGCCAGTCGACGTATTCAGGAGGATCGAAAGCAGGGAACCTTTTCATGGTCTTGAAGTTTTATCACCGTTAGATTTCTGTCTCAATATCCCAGAGCACATTTGCAGGAGCAAGACAATGATACTAGCTCGCCAGGCCGCCAAGAGTTTGCGAGGTATTGCCGTGGGGACGATCCTGGTGGGAGCCGTGACGGCGTGCCAGCCGGCCGGGGAAGACCCCACAGGCGAATTCGCGTCCGACTCGCCCCCGGAGGTCATCGCCGACTCCCTGATCGGTCTCTGGATCGACTCTCTTGGTGGCATGGAAACCTACCGTAACTTCGAGTCGGCGTCATACACGGTCACTACCGTCATGTACGACACCCTTTCGGGACGGGTCAAGCGAATGCGGCCCAGATACGTGTGGATCAAGAAAGGCCCCTACGGCCAGGAGACGCGCGTGGAGCGCTGGGAGGGCAACGACTTCATCGTTCAGGGATTCAACGGCAGAGACGAGTGGGCCACTCTCAACGGCGAGTTCCTGCCCGATACCGCGAAGGATTGGCGTGAGACGCGCTACGTCGCGGGAGATCTCTTCTATTGGCCCGGCCTGCCCTTCAAGCTGCGCGACGACGGCGTTTTCCTCCACTACCGTGGAATGTCCGACCTCCCGGGCGCCGTATTTCGCACCGATCCGGCGGAGGCCGTTCCCTCCACAGGGGCGGCGAGGTATCACGCCGTAGGCGTCACGTTCGGAGAAGACATCGGCGATCACCAGGACACCTGGCACTATTACTTCCTGCCTGGTGAAGCGTTTCCCACGGAGGTCACCTACGTCGAGGAGGGTCGCGAGAACATCAATCGCGTATTTTGGGGGGAGACGAAACGGGTTGGGGACCTTCGCTATCCGGTCGTCGTCCGGCGAGACTGGATGACACCTTCCGGGAAGCGCACCAAGGCACTCGTCGTGTCGGACTTTGTCGTCAATCCAGATATCGCTCAGTCGATGTTTGAAAAAGGCGGTAAGGCGGTAGGGCGGTAAGGCGGTAGGGGGGCCCGCTCACTGCTCCCTGCTCTCTGTTCGGTACCACAGGTAGAACAACACGGCAATGCCGACCATCATGATCCACGCGCTGCCCACCTTCATCACCGCGCCAGCCAGCTGTTGGTCGTCGATGGCGGATGTGCCCGGGATCGGCGGCGCCAGCTCATACAGGGCGTACACTGGAAACTTCGCATAGAGCATTATGAGGGTGGGCGGACGGATCAAGAGACCGTTCAAGGCGAGATAGCCGATTTTGAGTAGGAACGAGAATTTCGGTCTTGCGGGAACGGGCGCTACTATCGGCCACCAGAAAACGATCCCGCCTGCCAGCCACGCAATATCTAGGGCAAACGAACCGAGCTGCGAGGTCATGAGCGCATCGACGACCGAGGGCCAGTGACCCACCGTCATCACCACGTTGAATACCAAGAACGCCACGAGCGGCTGAGTGACCTTTTCCAGAAGTCCCCAGACGCGCGGCCGCCTCTGCAGAGCGGCAAAGGTGGTGCGGGGAAGGCCGGCGAGTAGCAGCGGTGGCGCCACCAGGGCGATGAGCAGAAACTGCAAGACATGGACACTCGCGAGGTACGACGCCCCCAGTGGTCCCAGCGGCCAATCCAGTGCCGCCCACAGCACCAGCAACCCACTCGAAAAGAAAGCGGCGTGGCGGCGGCGATCCGAACCGTCGAGCCGCCTCAGGTGCAGGAAGTAGGCGATGGCCATCGCGAGAATGAACAGCCAGACACCGACGTATGGTCGCCAGGTCCAATCCCACGCGACGTTCTCTGACGAACACCACCACCGCATCCGCGACTCTCAGACCTTCAGCACTGGGGATTGCGATCTAGAGCAGGTCAGCTAACGCGGCGCCAAACTCCTTGGCGCTGGCGTAGCGGTTGTCTGGGTTCGCCTCCATCGACTTGGCCAGCGCCTTTTCCAGTTGGGCGGGGAGATCGGGGCGGTGCTTGCGGAGTGGTATGGCAGAACCGCGCAGCCGCGCAATCATCATTTCCTGCGCCGAGCGGCCCTCAAAGGGCAGCTTGCCGGTGAACATCTCAAACCCTAGGATGCCGAGGGAATACACGTCGCTGCGCGCGTCGATGTCTTTGCCTCGGACTTGCTCCGGGCTCATGAACTCAGGCGTACCCAGAACGATTCCCGTCGCGGTGAGCTTCTTCATAGCCGCCGAGCCACGCACTTTCGCGAGACCGAAATCCATGACGACGGCACGCTCAGAACCGTCTGCCTTGACGATCATGATGTTTTCCGGTTTGAGGTCGCGGTGCACGATTTGGAGCCCGTGTGCATGGTGCAGCCCGTCGCACATCTGTGTGAGGAAAGGAATGGACACTTCCAGCGACATGGGGCCATCCTTCGCCTCGCGATCGGACAGCAACTCGCCTTTGAGGTATGGCATAACCAGATAAATGAGGCCGCTCTCTGTCTCTCCGAGCCGCAGGATGTTGCACACGTTGGGATGGTTCAGTCGCATGGCGAGACCCGCCTCACGGCGAAGCCGCTGCATGGCCGTTTCGTCGGTGAGCAGCTTGGGTGTCAGCACCTTTACCGCCACCGAATTGCCCGTGTTCAGCTCTCGGGCCTCATACACGTAGGCCATCCCGCCTTCGCCCACCCGACGCAGCACCTGGTAGCGTCCATCGATGATCTGATCTTGGAGCGTGGCCGCTTCATTCGATCCCGGGCCGCTCTTCCGCTTCACCGCGGCTCTCACCAGCGTTCCCGAAACCTTGGGGTCATTGGTGCCCAACTTTTTCGCCGGCCCTCCGCCGGCAACGTCTACGAGTGGACTCCCGTCGCGCGGGCAGAACCGAGCGTCACCCGAATAAACGGTCTGGCAGCGCGTACAGCGGCGTCTCATTGATGCACCTTGTTGCGTCCCGCCTGTTTGGCACGATACAGCGCTGCGTCCGAGCGTGCTATCATCTCTTCGGTTGAGATCTCTTCATTACTGTTAACTGTCGCCACGCCGATCGATATCGTCGCATGGATAGGATCGCCGACTTCAGTGAAATCGGTCTTCGCGGCACGCTCACGGAACCGCTCGGCAGACGCTGTTCCACCCTCGAGGTCTGTATCCGGCAAAATGACCGTAAACTCCTCACCACCGTAGCGCGCAACGATATCCACCGCCCGAGCCTCCTGATGGAGTATGTCGGCCAATTTTCTGAGCACTGTGTCTCCTACCAGGTGGCCGTGCGTGTCATTGATTTTCTTAAACCAGTCGATGTCGATCATCAGCACCGTCAATGGATGCCGGTACCTGCGCGCCCCGGCAAGTTCCTGTTCCAGACGGTCCAACATGACCCGGCGGTTTACACACCCCGTCAGCGGGTCGGTGCTAGCCAAGAATTGGAACCGTTCCCTGTCTGACTCGGCCGCTTCGAGATCGTAGGCGCGTTCGATCGCATTGAGCGCCGAGCTTATTACGGTTTCCGCGAACAAGACGTTCTCCGCCGTTAGTGGAGCATCGTCGTCCGTCGACCGTAAGAAAAATACGCCGGCAGCCTTTCCGCGGAGAGAGAATGGTAACACGATCGACGACCGGGTGGGCACCCTGACACCGTCACGCTCCCATTCCTTGCGCACCTCCTCATACAGTGGATCGGTATGCACGTCGGTGACGAGAACCGTCCGCTGGGCGTCCAGCGCCTCACGGAGTTCGGGATACTTTGCCAGGGAGATTTCCAGATTGCGGAGCATCGGATTCTCGGCGGCGGCCACGACTACACCCGCGTCCGAGCCCGGCTGCGCCGACACCATCGAGCACTTCGACAGTTGCAGCGCCCGTGCCACACGCTGTGTCAAAATATGGTAGATCTCGTCCGGCTTCAGGGAGTCCGTGACTTCGTACAGGATATCGACCATTTCGGCCCGCGACCGTGCTTCCTCACGGGCACGCTTGAGCTCCCGGGCTTCCTTGAGCCGCGCATCGATCCGCGCCAACAGCTCCCGCACCCTGAACGGCTTGGCGATGTAATCGGTGGCTCCCAAGCCCAGGGCACGCACCGTAGCTTCCTCGGGCGGCATCGACGAAAGCATCAGGATGGGGACATCCTTCCACCTGTCGTCAGACTTGATCAGCTCCAGGATCTCCAGGCCGTCCACCCTCGGCATCATGATGTCCAGCAGAACGAGGTCGGGGAACTCCACCTCCATCCTCTCCAACAGGTCATCGCCATTGGGCAATGAGACGACGTCGTAACCCTTGTCCTTCAAGATCCAGCCCAGGGTCTGCAGCAACGCTTCATCGTCATCGACGACGAAAATCTTGGCGGCGGAGGTCGTCACGGGACCGCTACGGCATGGCCTGAAGGGTGGGAATCAGCGCAGGGTCGATATTGCCGCCACTGACGACCAGCACGGTGGGTCCCTCCGGACGCAGTGCACCGCACCGCAGGGCCGCGGTGGTAGCGGCTCCCGAGGGCTCTACCACCAAATCCGCCTCCTCATAGAGCCATTGGGTCGCCTCGATGATGGCGTCGTCGGGGATGGTGACAGACCGGGCTCGCGTTCTCATGTGCTCAAACGTGAGGCGGCCTACTGACAAGGGCAACAACCCGTCGGCCACGCTCTTGGTGCTCTCGAGCCGTACCGGCTCACCCTGGAGAAGTGCCGCCGCATATGCTGCGGCACCTTCGGGCTCCACCGCCGTCACTGCCGCTGCGGGCCTCAGGGCCTCGAGAGCCGTCGATATACCGGCACAGAGACCGCCCCCGCCCACCGGAACGGCCACGTGGGCTACGTCCGGAAGATCCTCCACGATCTCGAGCCCAACCGTTCCTTGCCCTGCAATGATATCGGGGTGGTCGAAGGGTGGGATGACGGCAAGGCCCTCGGCAGCCATGATCTCATTGGCCCTGGCAAGGCGATCCTCCGACGTCGTTCCCGCCAGGACGATCTCCCCACCCCAGCGCTCAACCCCCTCCACCTTGGCCCTGGGGGCCGTCTCGGGCATGACGATGACTGCCCTCACGCCCAGCCGGTGGGCCGCCCAGGCTACGGCCTGCCCGTGGTTGCCGCTGGAATACGTGATCACACCCGCCCGGCGGCGGTCCTCCGGGAGCCTGCTGAGGGCGGTCCAAGCACCGCGGAGCTTGAACGCACCCGACGGCTGCTGGTTTTCCAGCTTCAGGTAAACCGGATGACCGACCGACTCCGACAGGGGCCCCACTTCCACGAGAGACGTGCGCACGGCCACCCCTTCCAAACCTCGCGCGGCCTCACGAATGTCGTGGATCGAAACGCGGGCGACGGCCTGTTGTGGCGCAGGGCTCAAGGGAGCGCAGCGGTGTTCATGGGAATGCAAACATGTTCAAGGGACGGCGAAGGTAGGCCAGACCACGCGAGCCCGCAAGCGGAGAGTGCGCCGCCCACGCTGAGGCGGCGCGCCGACCTCAGACATCCATCTCGCGCTGATCCCGGCCTTCGGAGACTACTGTGACCTGTTCGGTCTCCGCGTCTTCGTTGACCACGCGTGCCACGTCGACCACAGTGTCTCCCGCATCGAGGTTCATGACCCTGACGCCTTGCGTGTTGCGGCCGATCACCCGTATACCGTCGACCGGAACGCGGATGATCACGCCGTGCCGGGTGATCATCATGAGTTCGTCCTCCGGCAATACTTCTCTCAGGGCGACGATCGACCCGGTCTTCTCGGTGCGCTTCAGTGTGATGATGCCCTTACCGCCGCGCCTTTGCACGCGATAGTCGGAGACCTTGGATCGCTTGCCCATGCCTTTCTCGCTCACGACCAGCAACGTCGCGTCGCGACGAAGAACGACCATGCCGATTACGCGATCGTCCCCCTCCAGTTGAACACCTCGCACGCCGCCGGCCGTGCGCCCCATCTTGCGCACGTCCTTCTCATTGAAGCGAATGCTCATCCCGTTCTTAGTCGCCAGCACGATGTCATTGGTGCCATCGGTGACCAGAACGTCGATGAGTTCATCGCCCTCTTCGATGTTGATTGCGTTGATGCCCGTCGAACGAGGGTTCCCGTACGCAGAGAGCACTGTCTTCTTCACGATCCCGTTCCTGGTGGCGAACACCAAGTA
Organism: Gemmatimonadota bacterium; assembly: GCA_022566515.1. GTDB lineage: Bacteria > Gemmatimonadota > Gemmatimonadetes > Gemmatimonadales > GWC2-71-9 > B3T1B10. The sequence continues at coordinate 2,133 of JADFIT010000139.1, read as the reverse complement.
TTCAGAATCGGAAAACCCGCGAACTGCCTGAAACCCTGCGATCCGCTCATCGGAACGAAGTCCGATCAGGTTCACTATCGGACGCCCTCGCGCCGCTCTTCCCGTCTGTGGGATGTCATACACCTTGAGCCAATACACACGACCCTCTGCTGTAAAGAACAGGACGTAGTCGTGCGTCGAGGCGACAAAGAGGTGTTCCACCCAGTCGTCTTCCTTGGTGCCCATGCCGTTAAGGCCCCGCCCGCCACGCCGCTGCCTGCGGTAGGTGGTTACGGGAATACGCTTGATATAGCCCGTGCGAGATATGGTGATCACCATATCCTCTTCGGCAATGAGATCCTCCACGGTGAAGTCGCCCTGGTCAGCAACAATTTCAGTACGGCGGTCATCACCGAACTTCTTCACCATCTCCCCGAGCTCTTCCTTGAGAATCGCCATGCGCTTCGGCTTTGACGCGAGGATGCCTTTCAGCTCCTTGATGATTGCACGCAACTCCTTGATTTCGGCTTCCAGCTTGCCGATCTCGAGAGCCGTGAGTCGCGCCAAGCGCATGTTAAGGATCGCTTCGCTCTGCTTCTCCGTGAGATCAAAGCGTTCCCGCAACGCCGTATCCGCCGACTCCGCATCCTTCGATTTGCGGATGATCTTTATGACTTCGTCGATGTTGTCGACCGCGATCGTCAAACCTTCGAGCAGGTGCTCCCGAGCTTCCGCCTGATCGAGATCGAACTGCGTGCGGCGTGTTATGACATCGTGGCGGTGGTCGATATACGGCTGCAGCACCTCCTTCAGATTCAACGTCCTCGGCTGTCCGTCCACGAGAGCGAGCATGATGACGCCGAACGTGACCTGCATCTGCGTTCGCTTGTACAGCTGGTTCAGCACGACGGCAGGATTGGCGTCGCGCTTTAGCTCGATGACCATCCGCATTCCATCCCGATCCGACTCGTCGCGAAGATCCGATATGTCGGTGATCTTCTTGGCACGCACCAGGTCGGCAATTAGCTCGACCAGGCGAGCCTTGTTCACCTGAAACGGTAGCTCGGTAATCACGATCTGCTCTCTGCCGCCCTGCTTTTCCTCCACTACTACCCGCGCCCGCACAGAGATCCGGCCGCGACCGGTTTCGTAGGACTCGGTGATGCCCTGGCTACCGTAGATGATGCCTCCGGTGGGAAAATCCGGGCCCAAGATGAACTTCCGCAGGTCCGAGACCTCGCACTCCGGGTTATCGACCAGGTGGGTGACGGCATCGACCACCTCAGAGAGGTTGTGCGGAGGGATGTTGGTCGCCATGCCCACCGCAATACCGGAAGACCCGTTGATGAGGAGGTTGGGAAGCTTGGACGGCAGGACGGTCGGCTCCTCCAAGCGATCGTCGAAGTTCGCGGCAAAAGCGACCGTGTTCTTCTCGATGTCATCCAGCAGCTGCACCGCAATAGGAGTGAGCCGGGCCTCGGTGTACCGATAGGCCGCAGCACTGTCGCCGTCCACCGACCCGAAATTCCCCTGCCCGTCGACCAACGGATAACGGAGGGAAAACACCTGAACCATCCGTACCATGGAGTCGTAAACCGCCGAGTCACCGTGGGGGTGGTACTTCCCCAGCACGTCGCCGACCACCGTGGCCGATTTCTTGTAGGGACGCCCGGGAATGAGCCCCAACTCGTTCATCGCGTAGAGAATCCGCCGGTGGACCGGCTTCAATCCGTCGCGGACGTCGGGTAGGGCACGAGAAACGATGACGCTCATCGAGTAGTCGATGAAGGACTCTCGCATCTCGTCTTCGATGAGCCTGGGCAGAATCCGCTCGCGCTGGGTGGGTGAGGTCATTCGATCCTGAGGGCTGAAAGTCGTAAAAACCGGGGCCTGGAACCCCGAAAAGTACTTCCCAAAAAATACCTCATTGACAACCTAAAATCAACGACGATTGAGTTCGTAATTTGTTGGGAAATAAGAGGTTAGGTAAGGCTGTGGAGGCGGGCGAACGGGTGAACGAGGCAGGGGAGGCAGCGGGAGGCACGGAAGAGGCTGGACCGCCACCCTACCGCCCTACCGCCTTACCGCCTTACCGCCTTACGTGCCAGGTAGCCGGCCTTCAGGGTACCTGTAAAGCGCCTACGTCGCCATCTG
>JADFIT010000020.1 GCA_022566515.1 Gemmatimonadota bacterium | reverse complement strand
GAGAGCACCCTGCTCATCGGGTTCGCTGTGGCTATCGGCGCGGCAGTGGGGCTGGGGGTGATCGTCTTCTACAAGCTCATCGACTTGATCCAGTATCTGGCCCTGTCGGCGGCAGGGAAACTATCGGGCATCGGTAGCCTGTCCATCGTCGTGGTGGTCGTCGTCGGTCTTTCACTCACGAGACTACTCGTCAAGTACGGGGCTAACGATTCCGACGGGGAGAACATTCCAGACGTGACCCGGGCCGTGGTGAAGCGGGGTGGGATCATTCACCCCTTTCCTGTGGCCATAAAGACGGCGGGGGCGGCGATGGCGATGGGGGTGGGCGGCAGCGTCGGTGCCGAGGGTCCGGTGGCCGTCGCCGGCGCCGCCCTCGGCTCGCAGATCGGCCGTTTCTTCCGCTCGAGTCCCGTGCGTTTGAGAGTGCTAGTGGCATGCGGCTCCGCGGCCGGTATTTCCGCGGCCTTCAACGCGCCGATTGCCGGTGTATTCTTCTCACTCGAGAAAGTGCTCGGCACGTTCGGGGTGAGCGCCTTTCCACCGATTCTCGTGGCGAGCGTCATCGCTGCCGTGATCTCACGGGCCTGGCTTGGAAACGCACCGGTTGTAGAGATCCCCGAGCAATACGGAATCGGGTCGGCCGGCGAGCTGGTCCTTTACGCCGCCCTGGGAATCGTCACTGGTGTCGTGGCGGTATTATATACCCGCGGCATGTATGCCGCACACGACCTGCTGGACCGGTTCAAGTCCACCTGGACAAGAGTGCTCGTCGCCGGTCTGGTGGTGGCGAGCCTCAACATCGTCTTCAGGGCAGACTTGTGGGGCCAAGGGCATGAGACGGTCAATATTGGGATCATTGGCGAGCGTGAAGCGTACTTCCTAATAGCCCTCGCGTTTGCCAAGCTGATCGCCACCTCCATGACGGTGGCCGCGACGCGCGTCGGGGGCGTGTTCACACCCGCTCTGTTCATCGGAGCGACACTGGGCGGTGGACTTGCCACCGCGGCGTCAGGACTGCTGCCGGGGTTCACCATCGTTCCGGAAGCGTTCGCCCTGGTGGGGATGGCCGGGCTCGTGGCAGGAGCGACGCACGCTCCTATGACGGCGATCATGATCGTCTTCGAGATGACCAACGATTACGATCTGATTCTGCCCTTGATGCTGACGGGAGCCATTGCATACATCACCGCACGTAGGATTCACCCCCACTCGATCTACTCCGAATGGCTGGTTCGCAAAGGAGAAAAGATCGCATTCGGTCGGGACACGGCGCTACTCGAGCGGCTGGACGTTCGTTCCTGCTACAACCCCGACCCGCACGTGATTGGCGAAACGGCCACGGTGCCCCAGATCCTCAAGGCAATCGGCGCCAGCACTCAGACCGAGTTTCCCGTTGTCGACGGGGAGCTTCACTTCCTGGGGATGCTGACGTACGGCGATCTTCGCACCGTCATCGCCGAATCGGAGTCGCTTGGCGAAGTGGTCGTCGCCGGAGACTTGGCAAGCACTGAGTACGAGAGCGTGTCCCTCGACGATGATCTACGCACTGCGCTCCAGCGCCTCGGCGTACGCGGCAGTCACCACATTCCCGTGATGGCCGAGAAGGACAGCCAGAAACTGGTCGGGTTGATCAGCCGTCAAGAGATCTTTGCCGCCTACGATCGCGCCCTCCTCACCGAAACCGGAGGGTCGCTGTAGTTGGTCAAACTCTCGAGTGCCTTTAGATTGCTGCGGCTCATGATAGGGATATCTCGTTGCTCGTGGATCACACGAGCCGGAAAGTTGGCGGCGTATATCGTCCTGGCGACATCGTCCGCTGGTTCAGCGCACGCGCAGTACCTGGATGCGCGACTGATCCCGCGCGGCGCACTGCGCATCGATTTTTCGCCTCGTTACACCAATTACGACCTCCGCTTCTCGTTCGGGACGCCCGGCATTTCAGACGGAACCGCCGAGCCGCTGGGAACAGACCTCACCGTCGACACCGCCGGCAGCAACATCTTTCCGACCTTTTCTGGCGCCGAAAACGCAATACGGTCGCTGACCGGTGACGCGACGTATCGCCTCAACGTAGGTAAGTTCTCGACGATCAGAGACGCCGATGTCCGGCACTTTCCGTTCGGATTTGCATTGGGCATTTCGCAACGCTTGACGGTACGCCTCAACATCCCAATAGTCACCACCCGCTCTCAGGTGACGTTCACGAGTGACACCACGGATGCCAATGTCGGCTGGAATCTGGCAAACGAGAATTACGGCGACGCAACGACGGCGGCGGATGCAGCTGCCCTGATCAGCCAGCTTTCGGCGGCTATCTCCGAGATCGAGGCAATGATTGCCGCCGGTAATTTCGGCTGCCCTACCGGGCCGGGGTGCGATCAGGCCCGCAGCATAGTCACACGAGCCACAACACTGCTCGGCAACTTGTTTGCCCTCACGGGTCTTGGTGCCGGTGCGGACACGGTGGCCTTCGCCCCGCTGGCGACGTCCACCGCTGGTGCTGCGGTGCTGGCGGAAATCGCCGCGGTCGCGTTGAACCTGCAAGCCCTGGGCGCCTCACCGGTGACCGCAACCCTTCCACTGCCAACGGGCAGGCTGAGCGCGGACGACATCAACAATGTTTTGCTCGCCGGTCCGGACTTCATGGCTCTACCCATCGGCTTCAACCGCCAGACCAGGTTCGGCGATATCGAAATCGGCGCGCGGTTCGGCGTGTTGATGAACGCGACGACGCGGGCCGTGCTGACCACCACGATACGGCTACCCACCGGCCGGCCATCGTCGGCTGACAACTTCGTGGACATCGGAACGGGAGACGGCCAGACGGATGTAGAGTTAGGCATCGAGGCGGCATTCGAGCCGGGGAATTCCATCGGGGTGTCGTTCGGAGCCTCGTACACGCTGCAACTGGCGCACACTCTCAATCGCCGGGTGACTACACCCGACGCACCACTCGTTCCCGTCAGCCATCGGTTTCTGGTGAAGCGCGACTTGGGGAACGTGATACGGTTCTCCGCATACCCCACCATCAGACTCAGCAGCGCCTTTCGGGTGTTCGGCTCAGTGCACTACTTCCGGAAGGGGCGGGACAGCTTCAGTTATCCCGGTTCGTCTCCTGCCGGTGCCCCAGATATTGCTCTGCTGGAGGTAGAAACCGAAATGCGCGCACTGAGCTACGGAGGAGGAATCGCGTACCGGTCGGATCAAACGTCGAGGGGACGAACGCTTCCCATCGAAGCGGGCCTCAATTACCGTGCTGCGTTTTCCGGCTCGGGCGGACTGACGCCAAAGACGAACAGCATGCAGTTGTACCTGCGGCTGTTCTTTCAGGCGTTTGGGCAGTAAGGGGCCCCGCTCCCCGCTCCCTGCTCCCTGCTCCCTGCTCACCTGTTCCCTGCAACCGCTCCCTGCTCCCTGCTCCCTGCTCCCCGCAGTAGTTCCCTCGCGTGGTGCAACAAGGATTGGTCATCGGCATCCCCCAGCATTCGCGCGATTTCCCGCACTCGCTCGTCTCCGGTTAGCACCTCGACGCTGGCCGTGGCAATCCCGTCTATTTCGCCCTTGCTGACTCGAACATGGTGGCTGGCTCGCGCCGCGATCTGTGGCAGGTGGGTGATAACCAGAACCTGGCGCGACTTGGCTACGCGAGCCAGTGCGTCGGCGATTTTCGAACCGGTCCCACCACCCACACCCTGATCCACCTCGTCGAACACCAGGGTTTGGACCACGTCGTGGGCGGCGAGCACCACCTTCAGGGCCAGCATGATCCGCGACAACTCGCCGCCGCTGGCAACCTGGGCCAGCGGACGCGGTTCGAGGCCCTTGTTCAATTGAACCACAAAGGTGACCTCCTCGCATCCGTTGGGGCTCACCTCATCCAGGGTCCGCAACTCGGCACTGAATGTTGCGTCGGGCATGCCCAATTCCGGCAGCCACTCCTCCACCGCCAGCGCCAGCCGCTCCGCCGCATCCTTCCGCGCCGCGGTCAACGCAGCAGCCGCAGTCTCGAGCTGGTGTTGAGCCACCGTCCGGCGCTCGGCAATCTGCTCGAGGTCGAGATCCGCGGTGTCCAGAACGTCCAGCTCGCGACGTGCCTCGTCGTGCGTCGTCAAGACGGCTTCGAGGGTCGCACCATACTTCTGCAAGAGCCGGTAGATCCGGTCGCGGCGGCTCTCTACTTCGGCGAGCCTCCCGGGGTCGCGCTCGATTGAGGCGGAATAATCCTGGACCTCGCGCACCAACTCGTCGATATCCGCAAGAGCGGCACCCACCAACTCATTCCACCGAGCCACGCTCTCGTCGATCCGCGCCAGCTGATCCAACGTCTTGCGAACGGCTGCCATTGCCTTCGCCGCCGTCGATTCTGTTTCGCCGTCGAGCAACTCGACGACTTGTTGCGATAGGAGTGTCAGATCTTCGACGTTCGCCAGCCGCTTTGCCTCGGTCGCCAGGGCCTCATCTTCGCCTGGTTTCGGAGCAATATCCTCGATTTCCTTGACGACATGTCGCAGGTAGTCGGCGCGTTTCATCACGTCGTTGCGCCGTTCGACGAGTTCGGTTTCTCTCCGCTTCAGTTCTACCCACGCACGATGCGCTTCCTTCACTCGCTGCCGCTCGTCGCCGGTGCCGCCGAACGCATCGAGGATGTCACGCTGCGCAGCCGGACGGAGCAGTGATTGGGCTTCGTGCTGGCCATGAAGATCCACCAGAGAGCGGCCGAGGGTTGACAGCACCCCGACCGTGGTGGGGCTGCCGTTCGCCCATGCCCGATTCCGGCCTTCGGCATTGATGTCTCGACGAACGATGAGCATGCCTTCCTCTATATCCACACCCAACTGATCAGCAGATGCGTGGATATTGGCCGCTCGACCGAGATCGAACGCCGCTTCGACCACAGCCCTTGCCGCCCCGGGGCGTACTATGTCGGCGCTGGCACGCTCGCCGAGCAGGAGGGATAGGGCGTCGACGAGGATGGACTTCCCTGCCCCGGTCTCTCCCGTCAACACGTTGAGGCCGTACTGCAGCGTAAGAGTGGAATCCGAGATGATGGCTAGATCTCGTACCCGGAGTTCGGTCAACACATTACACCTTTTCGCGGTCGCTCAGGTCTCCCCATTGTAACTTGCTGCGGACCCGATCGAAGAATCCTTCCGTCCCCAACCGTACCATTTTTACGCGAGCATCCGCCGTTCTGACACACACCACGTTGCCGTGCTCTAGTTTCCTGTCCCACTGGCCGTCGTACGATACCAGCACCGAATCTGTATATGGTGAGAGGTGCTCGATGCGGATCACAGCGGATGACGGCACGATGATGGGTCGGACGGCGAGCGTGTGAGGGCAAATGGCGGTGACGACCAACGCATCCACACCCGGCACTACGATGGGGCCTCCGGCACTCATCGAATAGGCTGTTGATCCTGTGGGTGTCGCCACGATAATGCCGTCTGCGCTGTACTGGCCCACAACTTCATCATCGACGACCACCCTGAACCGGAGAACGCGCGCCACACCACCCTTGTGCACGACTATGTCATTGAGCGTGAAATCAAGAGGGCCTTCCCCGTTCTTGTCGATGATCGTAGTCGCCAGCACCAAGCGCGATTCGACCTCGTAATCGCCGCCGACAAAAGCTCCGAACGCATCCTCCAGGCGATCGAGGGGAGCCGTGGTAAGAAAGCCCACTCGCCCGGTGTTGACACCCATGATGGGAACTTGACGCCCGGCCAGCACGTGAGCACCGCGCAAGAGGGTGCCATCGCCACCGAAGGTCACCAGGAGATCGAGTGGTTGAGACTTCTCCAGAAGCGGAACTTGGCTGGGCCAGAGATCCGCGATGTCCGGCTCTGTGTAGATAGCAAAGCCATGCGACTGAGCGGCGGCGAAAACCCGGGTCAGGGTTTCACGAATTCCGGCAAAGAGCGAATTCCCTACAACCCCCACGTTCATGCGGTGGAAAGGCTCTCCTCGGTCGCTCGTGCTCGCACGTTCTCCGCAATGCCCTCCGCCGTCAGGCCGACCCACGCCAGCTGCGAGGAGCGCGGGGCGTGTTCAAACGTTTGGTCCGGGACGCCCATGACCCTCACGCGAACCCCGGGTGCAGTCTCATGCACCACGGCCGACACGCACGCTCCGAACCCATTCACAACCGTGGCGTCTTCGACGGTGACGAGGAACCGGTGATCGGCGACGATCGTTCGGAGCATGTCCCGATCCAGCGGCTTCATGAATCGGCAATTGACCACCGACACGTCGAGTCCCTCGGACGCCAACATCTCGGCCGCGTCCATCGCAGGCTGGCACATGACGCCCACGGCAAGAATGGCGCAATCTTTTCCCTGCCGCAGCATCTCCCAAGTGCCGTACTCGATGGGCGCCACTTCGGCGGCCGGGGGTGCGGGCGCGGGAGCATTGTCTCTCGGATAGCGCAAGCTGAACGGCCCGTCTTTGTGAGCGAGCGCGCAGCGCAGCAACCCGATCAGTTCGGGCGCGTCCTTCGGCTGCGTGACGGTCATGTTGGGAACGGCAAGCATGTATGCGATGTCGTACAACCCCATGTGTGTTTGACCATCCGCTCCGACCATTCCTGCACGATCCATGCAAAAAATGACCGGCAGCCTTTGGATAGCGATATCGTGGATGATGCTGTCGTAAGCGCGTTGCAGAAACGTGGAATAGATCGCCACTACCGGACGAACGCCCTGCGTTGCCAGTCCCGCCGCAAACGTCGTTCCGTGTCCCTCCGCAATCCCGACATCGAAGAAACGGTCGGGCCATTTCTTCTGGAAGATGTTCGTTCCCGTCCCTGAAGGCATTGCCGCAGTGATCACCACCATCTCAGGGTGTTCGGCAGCCAGTTCAGTGATTGCGTTGCCGAAGACTTTTGTCCACGCGGGAGGTCCTGAGCCTTTCGACGGCTTCAGTTCCCCGGTCACGGGATCGTAGGGCTTGCGGGCGTGGAATTTTTCGAGATCGGGCTCCTCCAACGGGAAGCCCTTGCCTTTCTTGGTGATGACATGCACCACGCGGGGTCCTTTGACGCTCTTGGCCGTTTTGAGCGTATTGATCATCGCCGTAATGTCGTGGCCGTCGATGGGCCCGAAATACCGGAAGCCCAACTCCTCGAACAGCATGCCCGGCGACCAGAGATTCTTGACGCTTTCTTCGATGTTCTTGGCGAAGTCTACCATCCGCTTCCCACCGACGAATTTCGACGTTCTGTTGATGATACTCTTCGCTATCTCACGAAGCTTGTTCGCCATCAGGGAGGCGTCAATGGAACCGAAGTACTTGCTGATCGCGCCCACGTTGGGCGCTATGGACATGCCGTTGTCGTTCACGATCATGATGATGTCACGGTCGGAATGCCCTGCATTGTTCATTCCTTCATAGGGCATGCCGCATGTGAGAGCGCCATCTCCCACCACAGCAACCACGTGATGCGACTCGCCTTTCAAATCCCGTGCCGCCGCCATGCCGAGAGCGGCGGACATGGCAGTACCGGCATGACCGGCGCCGAATTGATCATGCTCGCTCTCGTCGCGGCGGAGAAATCCTGAGAGACCGCCTTCTTGTCGCAATGTGGGGAGTCGATCGTTGCGCCCGGTGAGAATCTTCCACGGGTAACCTTGATGCCCCACATCCCACAGGATCTTGTCGCGTGGCGACTCGAAGCTATACAGGAGGGCGATCGTCAACTCGACCACGCCGAGCCCCGCACCGATGTGTCCACCGGTTTCGGAGACGACGTCGATGAGCCGTTCACGCACTTCGTCAGCCAGCTGCTGGAGCTGTTCGTGTGGAATGCTCCGAACGTCTTCGGGGCCGTGAATGGTTTCCAAGAGCGACATGATCGTTGGCCGGTTCCTTTCGCTACGAGCGCCGATTCACGATAAAGTTAGCAAGGCTACAGAGCAGTGGGGAATCTATCCCACCACCCCCCAAATGGTCTATGGCGCGGCGGATGCGGTCGTGGGCCTCAGCCATCGCGGCCTCGGTGCCGAGCAGGGTGGCAAACGTGGCCTTTTGCTGCCGGGCGTCCTTCCCCGCGGTTTTCCCCAGCTCCTGAGAGGTGGCTGTAGCGTCCAGAACATCGTCGGCGATCTGGAAGGCCACGCCTATCTCCCGGCCGTACTCCCGCACTGGTTCCAGTCGAGATGGCGAGGCTCCTGCGGCTATCGCTCCGATGACCGCGCTGGCGGTGATCAAGGCTCCAGTCTTCCGACGGTGGATCTCGCGGAGGCCGTCGAGGCTGACTGGCCGCCCCTCGGCCTCGAGATCCAATACCTGACCACCGATCATGCCGCTGGCCCCTGCCGCGTGGAACAGCTCGGCGCCGATCTTCCCCAACCTGGCCTCGGAGAGGCCAAGCCTGGCACACCCCGCCGCCAGCACCCGGGCGGCTAGCGGCACCATGGCCACACCGGCCTCGACGGCCGCGGTCACACCGAACTCCCGGTGGGTGGTGGATCGCCCGCGGCGCAGATCGTCGTCATCCATGCAGGGCAGATCGTCGTGCACCAAGGAATAGGTGTGCATCACCTCTACGGCGGCGGCGATTTCGACCACGTCGCCGTCACCTCCCAACTCCCTGTACACGCCCAGTACCAGGGCCGGCCGCAGCCGCTTACCGCGAGCGGACAGACTGTAAGCGACCGCTTCACCCACATCACCCGGAAGGTCACGCCGCACTCGGTCGCACCACTCATCCAGTACGGCGTTGGTCGCATCGCGGGCTTCCGCGAGGAAACCGTTGAGATTAATCGTCGACGTCGTCATGGGGGAGACTTCCGTCAGCCGCATCTATGACTTTTTTCACGGTAAGCTCGGTATCCTGAAGCAGCTTGCGGGCGTTCTTCAATCGTTTGACTCCCTCCTGAAACAATTTCAGGGCTTCATCGAGATCGACCTCGGAATCTTCCAAGTTCCGGACGATTGCCTCGAGCCGCTCCAGCTCGGCTCCGAACGACATTCGCTTGGTCATGGTTCCTCTCCAGCGACGCGCGCGCGAACGTCACCGTCGGTCACGGTCAGTCGGAAATCAATTCCCCTAGTGAAATCGCGGACGGTCTTCAGCACCTTCCCTGTATCGTCACGGGCCACGGCAAATCCTCGTTGTAACACTCTCAGCGGGCTCAACGCGTCCAACCTACCCGAGAGCAGGGAAAGACGAGTGGCCCGCCGTTCCACTTGATCGGACATTGCCACGTGGAGGCGATCGGCCGTACGCTCGAGACGTTCGCCGCCCAGCATCGTCCGGCTGGTGAGCGACCGTCCCAGCCGCCGCGCCAGCACTTCGACTACACGTGTTGTTTCGTCCCGATCGGGAACGACAGCCTCGGCCGCGGCGGAGGGCGTGGGCGCCCTGAGATCGGCCACAAGGTCGGTGAGCACGATGTCCTGCTCATGTCCCACCGCCGATATGATTGGAACTTCGACGGCAGCCACGGCTCGCGCCACCTTTTCGCTGTTGAAGGCCCACAGGTCCTCGCGCGACCCGCCGCCGCGGCCTACTATGGCCACATCGACAGATATCTCGTTCGTCAACCGCAGCGCCCGGCAAAGTTCCCGCTCCGCGGCTTCACCCTGGACTCGGGTGGGAAGCAACAAGATCTCTACCGCCGGCCAGCGCCGCTCTATCACCGTGAGGATGTCGTGGAGTGCCGCCCCGTCAGGACTGGTAATGATGGCGATTCGGGCAGGAAACCGCGGCAGAGGTCGTCGCCGGGCCGGGTCGAGCAAGCCATCCCGCTCGAGGGCCGCCTTCGCCTTTCGCAGTTGGAGTTCCCACTGACCGTCCGCGTCCGTGGGGATGAGACGCTTGACGGTGATCCGGAACTCACCTCTCTCCTCCCAGACGGTGGGCCTGCCTTCCACGAACACTTGCAGTCCGTCTTCCGGCTGGGAAACACGTTGATTATCGGTGCGCCACATGACACAGCGCACCTGGGCCTCAGCGTCGCGCAGCGAGAAATACCAATGTCCGCTGCGGTACGTCTTGAAGCCCGTGATCTCACCTTTGATCCACAGCGGGTGCAGTCCGGCTTCCACAAGTTGCCGGGCGCGGCGTGTGACCTGCGCCACGGTCCACGCGCCGTCGGACGACGTGGGCGCTGTAGAGAGGAAGAGATCTAGATCGCCGCCCAACGCTGTGCGGCCCGAACAGTGTTGTAGATCAGCATGGTTACCGTCATCGGCCCGACGCCACCGGGCACCGGAGAGATGGCCGACGCGACCTCCTTCACCGCGTCGAAATCTACGTCCCCAACCAAGCGATACCCCCGTTCTCTCGTGGCATCGTCCACCCGGTTCGTTCCTACGTCGATGACTACGGCGCCGGGGCGAACCATGTCGGCCTTTACGAACTCCGGCCGCCCGATGGCCACTATGAGAATATCCGCCGACCGAGTGACCTCGCCTATGTTCTTCGTCCGCGAGTGGCACACCGTCACCGTGGCGTTGCCGCCCGGGCCCTTCTGCAGCAACAGCGACGCCACAGGTCGCCCCACGATGTTCGACCGACCCACGATCACCGCGTGTGCTCCCGAGATTTCGATACCGCTGCGCATCAACATCTGCTGCACGCCGAACGGAGTTGCCGGCGGGAAACCGGAGTCGTCGCCTATGGCGACCTTGCCGACGTTCTCCGGATGGAACCCGTCCACGTCCTTTTGAGGATCGATGCGCCGTAGCACCTTGTTGGCATCAATGTGATCGGGGACCGGTAGCTGCACGATCATGCCGTGAATTGCCGGATCCTCGTTGAGACGATCCACTGTGGCCAGCAACTCGTGCTCCGATGTGGACTCCGGCAGCACGATCGATTCACCGTGCATGCCCATATCTTCGCACGCGCGGCCCTTCATGCGCACGTACACCTGGCTTGCCGGATCCTCTCCCACCAGAACTACCGCCAACCCCGGCGTCACCCCCTGCTTCTCCTTCAACCTATCGATTTCCGGCTTCAGTTCGGCCCGAATCTCGGCTCCAATCTCTTCTCCGCTGATGATCTTAGCGGGCAATCTCCACCGCCCTAGTCTCCCGAATCACGACCACTTTGATCTGCCCCGGGTATTGAAGTTCTTCTTCTATCTTGCGTGCTATCTCCTCCGACATCCGTGCTGCTTGATCGTCGGGCACTTCATTGGGAGAAACAACGATGCGTATCTCCCGCCCTGCCTGAATTGCATATGTCTTTTCGACACCCGGAAAGTCGTTGGCGATTTCTTCCAGGCGAGTCAACCGTTTCACGTAGGTTTCAAAGGCTTCCCGGCGGGCACCGGGCCGCGCGCCACTGGCAGAATCCGCCGCCTGAACGATCACAGAAATCGGCGTTTCGTGCGGAACGTCGTCGTGATGGGCCGCGATGCAGTTGATCACCACCGCGTGTTCGCCGTACTTCGTCGCGACTTCGACACCCAGCTCCACATGCGTTCCCTCATGCTGGTGTGTGAGCACCTTGCCAATGTCGTGCAACAGCGCACCGCGCTTCGCCAAGTGTACGTCCAGTTTCAACTCGGCCGCCATGATGCCTGCGAGCCAGGCCACTTCCTTCGAATGCCGGTACATGTTTTGGCCGTATGACGTGCGGAATTTCATGCGCCCTACGAGCTTTAGCAGCTCGGGATGGAGGCCGTGAATTCCCAACTCGTATGCGGCCTCCTCTCCGGCCTCGACGATTTGCCGTTCCACCTGCTCGCGCGACTTGGCGACGATCTCCTCGATCCGGCCCGGGTGGATTCGGCCGTCCGTTATGAGCTGCTCGAGAGCCAGCCGGGCGACCTCGCGCCGAACAGGGTCGAAGCACGAAACAACCACCGTGTCCGGGGTGTCGTCGATAATAACGTCAACCCCGGTCGCAGTCTCGAAGGCACGGATATTCCGCCCCTCACGACCTATGATACGTCCCTTCATTTCATCGTTGGGCAGAGACACGGCTGATACGGACATCTCGGACGCGTATTCAGATGCGATCCGCTGAATCGCTGTCGCGACGATCTTCTTGGCTTCGCGGTCGGCGTTCTTTTGCGCTTCCTCCTTCAAGTCGCGCATAATAGCCGCCGCCTCGCTGCGTGCCCGTTCTTCGGCCTCGCGAAGAAGCTGTGCCTTGGCCTCGTCGGCCGACATCCCCGCAAGCTGCTCCAAGCGCCGCTGATAGGCTGCGGACTCCTCCGTGAGCGCCTGAGCCTGCGCGTCCAGATGCTTCTCTTTGTCGCGCAGCGATTGATCGCGCCGCTCGAGATCGGCCTCTCGTTCTTCGAGAGCTGTGATCTTACGATCGAGGTGGGTTTCCCGCTCTTGAAGCCTCCGCTCGACGCGAGCGATCTCCTCTCGCCGTCCCTTCTCATCCCGCTCCCAATCCACGCGGGAACGCATGACTTCTTCTTTTCCTGCAAGGATGGCCTCCGCCTTGGCCGTCGCGGCGTCGCGCCGAGCATTCGCGATCAACAGCCCGGATTGTTGCTCCGCCGACCTAGCGGCCTGCTCGGCCAAACGCCGCTCTACTCTGCGGCCGAAAAAGTAAAAAGCCGCCCCGGCCAGAACTACAGCCCCGAGTGCGGCTCCCAATACAGCCACGTTTGGTGACATAATCTATCTCCAGCGGCACCACTCCCCAGTTTCAGGGGGGCCGCTCATGGCTCGAGTCAAAACCCCCGACCCGCTGCCGGGCCGAAGACCATGGAGAAACTAGCCGTCGTCAGCGGATGAGGCAAACGTCCCGGGCGCCCGAGACAGCCGTTTGCGGGGAGGCAGCAAGCGGGAAAGCTCGGTTGTGAGGGCGCTCAATCGCTGTTCCATTTCCCGTTCGGCCACGCGTGACTGAAACAGATCGTCGGTGATCGCGAGAGCCGCCAGAATGGCCGCTTTGTGACTCTCGATCAGCTTACCGGACGCCCGGACCTCCTTCATGGCCCGATCAACATGCTCTGCAGCCGCACGGGTGTAGTCATCCGACCGGTCGGAGCGCAAACTGAACTCGTCGCCCCCGATCATAACCTTGACCAGTGTCTTCTTCGCGCTCATCGGCGGGCCTCCCCGGCGGCTGTCTGCTCCTCCAGGAACCGCAACCGCGTCAACAATTCCGTGACTCTCTTACGAGTATGGTGCACCCTACTAAGCAGTTCTTTGTTCTCACCCTCCAGCTGCAGAATGCGGGCTCGGGCGCTCACGATGTCGCCGTCACCACTCAGATCTACTCGATCGGATTCCGCCTTGTGAGCGCGCCGCCGCCAAACGGCCAGCTCATCCGACACTAGTTTGATCGCTGCTTCCAATTGCTCCAGCGCACGAAATTCAGGCCTCTCTGCGTTCGACACCGAGTCGCTCCTTCAATTCCTCGAGAATTCTCCTCAAGACCACATCGACGTCCTTGTCACGCAGCGTCCGATCCGGCGAACGGAACACCAAGCGCCACGCGACACTGCGCCCTTTCATATCCTTGCCACGAAATTCGTCGAACAGCCGCGTCGACTCCAGTAGCTTGCCGCCACGTCGCGCCACAACCTCCTCCACCTGGCGGGCCGTAACCTCCGCCGGCAACAACAACGCGAGGTCCCGCTCCACCGGTGGAGTCACCGGAAGCGATTGGAACCGAATCAACGGTTTCGGTGCGGCAACCGCATCGAGTTCGAAACCGAACAACCGAGCGGCCCACGCGGGGCGATCGGCGTCCACTTCGTCTGCCCAGCCGCACAGTTCACCGTTGCCGTCTCGCAGCACCCACCGCCCTTCCTCCTCCAATACCGTGCCATGGGCGCCAACCGCCTGCACCGCCTCCTCGAACAAAGATTTCACGTCCCACCGATCAAAATCAACGTATTTGCCTCCATCCGACCAGTGGGGAGGCCTCCGTGCCCCGGTGATCACCCCGGCCACGTGACGCCCTTCCACCGGCATTCCGCCACCATCCTTTGCGTGAAACACCGACCCGACCTCGAAAAGACGTATGTTCCGCTCGCGAACCGCCCAGTTCCGTTCCGCAGAGCGTATCAGCCCCGCAATCAAGTCCGTTCGCAGATATGCTTCCTCCGTCGAAAGAGGGTTGAGAACGGCCTGCGCTTCTTTCCCCTGTGCCGGGCCGAGGGACAGAGTTCGGGCTTCGTTGAGACCGAGGGCGGTGAGGACCCTGCGCACGCGCGCCTCGGTAACTTGCGCCATATCACTCGGAACGCTGCTGGGACGGAGCGGCCGCATTTCCGTGGGGAACGAGTCATAGCCCCGCAACCGCGCGATTTCTTCGATCAGATCTTCCTCGCGGGCAACGTCCGGCCGCCAACCGGGTACGTGCACCGCCAAGCGTCCGTTCTTCGGTCCCGCCGCAAACCCCAGGCTCGTGAGGTATCCCTCGATGTCTTTCTGGGAAATCTCGACGCCGAGCAGATGGGCCACTCGCTCGGGCCGGAGAAAGATCGCTGGTGTCTTTACCGGCTTGGGATAGAGATCGACCGGCGGGCCGGCTTCGGTTCCTCCGGCCACCGCGATGATCAACCGGACGGCACGTTGGATGGCGTCGGCCATCCCCTGCAGATCGGTGCCGCGTTCGAAGCGGTACGACGCTTCGGTGCTCATCTTCATTGCCTTGCGGGTCGCCCTGATCCGCTTGGCGTCGAAATACGCGCACTCGAGCACCACGTCCGTGGTCTGTTGTGAAACTTCCGAGTCCCGGCCTCCCATCACCCCACCGATTGCGACGGGGTGTTCGGCATCGCAGATGGCGGTCACAGTGGAATCCACTGTGCGCTCTTCCCCGTCGAGCAGAGTGAGCGTTTCGCTCTCTCCGCCTCTACGGATGATGATCTTCGGCCCGCGGAGCTTGGCGCGATCGAAGGCGTGCATTGGTTGGTTGACCTCGAACAACATGTAGTTGGTCGCATCGACGACGTTATTGATGGGACGTTGGCCGATGCTGCGAAGGCGTGCCTGTAACCAGTCGGGGCTAGGGCCCACTGTGACGCCCTCGATCACCGCCGCCAAGTACCGTGGGCATCCTTCCACATCCTCCAAGGTCACCTCGACGCCGCCCACCACCCCGCTCTTCTTCGTTTGGACCGGCGCATGGGAATCACCGGGATCCCCCGGAATGGGCGGAAGCTTTACTGGACGCCGCAGCACCGCACCGAGGTCTCGCGCCACGCCTTTGTGACAGAGAAGGTCGGGCCGGTTCGGCGTCACCTCGACATGCAGACAAAAGTCGCCGATCGGAAGCGCGTCGAGCAGCGGCGTACCGGCGGGGGCATCCGTGTCGAGTTCCAGGATTCCCTCATGGTCGGTGCCCAGCTCCAGCTCACTCGCTGAACAGAGCATGCCGTTCGATCGAATCCCGCGGATCTTGCGGCCCTTGATCTCGAGGCCGCCCGGAAGCACGGTTCCCATAGCGGCGTAGGGATACTTCTTGCCGGCTTGCACGTTGGTAGCCCCACACACCACTTCCACGACCTCGGTGCCGTTGTTGACGTGACACAGCGTGAGCCGATCGGCGTTGGGATGTTGCTCGACCCGCTCCACCTCGACGATGATGATGCCGGCAAGGTTCTGATGTACCGGCTCAATCGCCTCGACCGGTGCGCCGAGCATCGCGAGTTTGTGAGCCACGTCGTCGGGATCGAGCTTGATATCCAGGAGTGCCGACAGCCAATTGATTGAGACGTTCACCGGCTACTCCGCAAACTGTTGTAGGAATCGCATGTCGTTTTCGAACAACATCCGGATATCGGGAATCCCATATCGCAGCATGGTGATCCTTTCGGGCCCCATGCCGAACGCGTAGCCCGAGTACCGCTCAGGGTCGATGCCGCAGTTTTCCAGAACGGCAGGATGCACCATTCCGGCACCCATGATCTCGAGGAAGCCGGTGTATTGGCAGGTTGCACACCCACCGCCTTTGCACATCTGGCACTGGACCTCAACTTCGGCGGAGGGCTCCGTAAACGGGAAGTACGACGGCCGGAACCGAACGGTCGTATCGGGGGAGAAAAACCGCTTTGCGAAGTAGTCGAGGGCCGCCTTGAACTCGACGAACGTTATGCCTTCGTCCACCGCGAGGCCCTCGATTTGTGCAAAAACCGGCGAGTGGGATGCATCGAACGCGTCTCGTCGATACACCATCCCGGGAACCACGATGCGAATCGGTGGCTTGTACCGCTCCATCGTTCGGGCTTGCACCGGCGACGTGTGCGTGCGCAACAGCACTCCGGGAGACAGGTAGAACGTATCCTGCATATCTGCCGCAGGGTGGTCCAGGGGGATGTTCAGCTTGGTGAAGTTGTACTCTTCGGTCTCGACTTCCGGACCGGTGACGCGTGAGAAACCGAGTTCGCGAAAAATCTCGCAGATCTCATCGATCACCGCTGTGACCGGATGGATGGCGCCGCGCCACACCTGCCGGCCCGGCATGCTCAGATCGGCCGCTACGCCCGACTTAGCTCCGGTATGGAGTTCCTTTTCCCGCGCCGCAATCGCCTCCTCCACTTCCCGCTTGAGCTGGTTCGCGCGCTGCCCGACGGCACGCCGCTCATCCGGAGGCAGAGTGGAGAGGGATCGCAGAATCTGAGTGAGGCGACCGTTCTTGCGGCCTAGCAGCTCGACCTTGAACTGCGTGAGACGGACGGCATCCGCCTCACGTAGCTCTGCGATGGTCCGTGCAACGGCCTCCAGTTGGTCGTTGGGGAAAGCTTCTGACATGTGTGTCCGTGGACGAGTGCCGTTCCAATCCCATTACGTTCGCGTTCGCGAAAACGAGCTGGAACGGCACGAGTACTGCAACTGGCGTCGGTTACAGACTCTTTTTTGCGACCTCTGCCAGTGCGCCGAAAGCTCCAGGGTCTCGCACAGCCAAATCGGCGAGGAGTTTCCGATTGACCTCCACACCGGCCCGTTTGAGACCCGCCATAAACCGGCTGTACGACAGTTCGTGCAACCTGGCCCCGGCGTTGATACGGACAATCCACAAGCGACGAAAGTCACGTTTCTTTCGACGACGATCGCGGTAGGCATACCTCAGTCCGCGCTCGACGTTCTCTTTCGCCGTTTTGTACAGCTTACTCCGGCCGCCGCGTGCACCCTTTGCGGCGCGCATAATCTTTTTCTTGCGTTTCAGATGGGCAACACGGTCCTTGACTCTTGGCATGCTCCCCCTACAAGCCGAGCAGTTTGCGAATCCGTGGCTGGTCGGCGGGGGACATGACGGTCCCCTGACGAAGACGGCGCTTCCGCTTCGGATGTTTCTTTGTGAGAAGGTGGCTCTTGAACGCCCTACGCCTGGTAATCTTGCCGGTGCCCGTGACCTTGAAGCGCTTCGCGGCCGATCGCTTGGTTTTCATTTTAGGCATCTTTATCACCTCCGTCCGCTGTCCCACGAACGTAGTTGTCGTCTCCAAGTTATTTCGGCGGATCGCCCATCACCTACCGCCCTACCGCCTGTCGTCCTATTTCGGCGCCAGCACCATCGTCATGTTGCGGCCCTCGAGCTTCGGCTGTACCTCCACCTTGGCAAGGTCCTGCAATTCCTCCAGAACCCGCGCCAACACCTCCTGACCCAACTCGGGGTGCGTGACTTGCCGTCCCCGGAACATCATGGTGAGCTTCACCTTGTTGCCCTGCCCAAGAAACACCCGCGCGTGTCGCACCTTGAAATCGAAGTCGTGTATGCTGATGCCCGGCCTGAACTTGACCTCCTTCATGTGAATCACGTGCTGTTTTTTCTTCGCCGCTTTGGCTGCCTTGTCTTGCTCGTAACGGTACTTCCCGTAATCCATGATCTTGACCACGGGTGGGCGGGCCGTCGGGGCAACCTCTACGAGATCCAACCCCCGCTCAACAGCTTCTTTCAACGCTTCTTCCACCGGCATCACACCAAGCTGATCACCCCCGTCGGCAATCACCCTCACGGGGCTGATGCGAATCTGGCTGTTCACACGTGTGCGGGGTTCGCGCTGTGGTGCTTGCCTATTCTGGTATGCCAGTGAAGCTACCTCCTGGTGTCATCCCAAATCTTTCCCAAAAAAAAACGGATCCCTGTTCCAGGGAATCCGCCGCCACGCCGGGAATCCATGCGGCCCGGCTACGTCATTGGAACCCTGAACGCTCGCCTATCGGCGGCTAAAAGGGTGAAGCGCCTCAGCGCTTGCTTCGCTCATTGTGGAAACGAACCTACCTCAACCCAGTGGGAGTGTCAACTCTCGAATGCTTGAAATCCAAAGGACTTACCTTCCCTGACCACCCGCCCCAGCCCGCGCTCCGGATCGTGCTCGAATACCAGGATCCACCCCTCGGCCTCGGCTTGCGTGAGAAGCCGTCTCTTGTTCTCCAACGTCACCAACGGCTCCAGGTCGTACCCCATGATCCACGGCAGCGGCAGGTGCGCGGTCGTGGGCACCAGGTCCCCCAGAAAGCACGCGGTTTCTCCGGCATCGGAGATCAAGATGGACTGGTGATGGGGGACGTGTCCCGGGGTGAGCACCGCCTGAACTCCCGGAACGACCTCCTCGTCACCATGCAGCAATCTCCAGAGGCCGGCGGCCACCACAGGGGCGAAGTTCCTGGAGAGATAGCTCGCGGCGATCCGCTCGTTACCCTGCATCCCGAATTCGAGGTCAGCCGCCTGCACTACGTACGTCGCGTTGGGAAACGCCACCCGGCCCTCAGCTTCCGGTGGGGCATCGCCGGGCAGGAACGTGTTGCCGCCGGCATGGTCAAAATGCAGATGAGTGTTGACCACGTAGCGCACGTCGGCCGCCGCGAAGCCTATTTCCGCAAGAGCATCGTCCAGCTGGGTGGGTCCGGCCGTCCCAGTGTTCTCCACACCGTAGATGTCACGGAATTTCTCGGATTCCTTGTTGCCGATCCCCGTGTCTATGAGCAGGAGGCCGTCGTCGTGTTCCACGAGGAGGCAGCGGAGGGCGAGGGGAATCCGGTTCTTGTCGTCCGCGGCGATGCGGCGGCTCCAGAGCGGCTTGGGAACCACGCCGAACATCGCCCCGCCGTCGAGCCGCTGGCGGCCGCCCTCCAAGGTGTGGCAGGTGAGGCCGCCGACCCGGAACGTCGTGACCAGACTCATGCCTCCTCCATGGGCGCGGGAAGCGCCCTCAGCTTCTTGCGTTTCTTTCGCTTGGCGCGGCGAGTTAGTTCCTCGAGTTCGCGAAGCGTGTCGATTCCCCTCTCGGCAGCCAGGTCCAGGAGACGGGAGAGGATCCACGCGGTGGCGGTGGCGTCGCCGGCCGCACGGTGTCGATTCTCAATTTCGACGCCGAAATACTGCGCAACACTGTCTAGATTGCGGGACCGGAGACCCGGAAGGAGACGCCGGGCCAGCCTGACGGTGCAGAGCCGAGGTCCGTCGAGAGCCAGGTGGAGTGTGCGACGGATTTCATTCGATACGAACGACCAATCAAACCGCATGTTGTGGGCCACGAAGATCCGGCCGGCGAGAGCGTCAACAACCTGATCGGCGATCTCCCCAAAGACGGGCTTGTCGCGCACATCGTCATAGGCGATCCGGGTGATGCCCGTAACTACCCGGGGGATTTGCCGCTCGGGATTGACCAACGTATCGAGGACCACTCCCACCGCGCCGCCGGAAAGTACCGCTACGGCAATCTCGATGACGCGGTCACCGCGTAAGGGGCTCGTCCCCGTCGTCTCGACATCGACCACGGCGAACGCGCAGTCGACCAGGCGTGGAGAGCCCACCACCTCCCGAACCAACTCCCAACGGGAGTCCACCCGGCGCCGCACTCGGGGGTCTGATCCCAGCAGGGCGGCAGCCAATCGATCGGCGATGAGCGGCGTGGCGGCCGGTACTCCGAGGACGTCGCGGGCTAGCGAGATACTATCGGCGGGGCCGGCTCCGAGGAATTCGAGAGCCCGGTCGACGAGCGTTCCACTCTGTTGGGTGTGAATCCCTCCGGTGCTCAAACCCGATCCCGCCTAAGAGGCAATGTCATGCATCGCGGGCCACCCCCACCCCGTACCAATTCGCTCCCCCGCATGGTGATGACTGCTCGCTCCCCCTCCTCGAGGTCCTCTTCACCCAGCAGGAAGGGCTCTGACTCCAATATCCGAAAGCCGGCTTTCTCGAACTCGGCCAGTGTGGCTTCATTGCGCCGGTACGCCAGTGTCACCCCCGGCCTCAGGGTCAGCACGTTGCAGCCGGAAGCCCACTGCTCCCGCTCCTGCGATTGCCGCTTCGTCCCCCCGCACAGAATCGGTTCGAGAGCGAAGTCCACTGCCTCCAGTGCGGCGAAGAAGTTGGGCATCTCATGCGTGCTCGCCTGTGCCTTTCTCCGGTGCAGCACCGCAAGTCGCGCTGGGCCGATGAACTGATGCGGGGAAACCACACATAGCCCGCGATCGACCTGCGTAAAGATCATGTCGAGATGAATGGCGGTCGGCTCATCCGGCATGACAACAACGATGACGTCGGAGATGCCACAATTTTCGAACACCAGATCGCACAACTGATCCAGCCCCATCGCGCTCGTCCGGTCGCTCATCCCGACAATCAACAGGTCGCTGCGCACCGGATGTACGTCACCGCCCTCGATCGTGTAATCCAACCTTCGCTCGTCCGAGCCGTCATACAGAATACCGCTGTTCTCGAGCAGAGGATGGTGGGCGAACAAAGCCTTCACGAGCAATTCTTCTGACCACCTCGCCCCGTGGCGCATCGCCCCGATGATGACATGCCCGTCGATGACGATCCCCACGTCGCGCGTAAAAAAGAGATTCGGGAGCGGAGGCAAGCAGTACCCGCCTTGGTTGAGCAGCTGGGCGATGGGGCCGACCGGTTCCTCGGTGCCTTCGACCAACATTTTCACCAGCTCCTCGGCGGGCCGATCTACCAGCTGCTTGGCAAGCGCGCCGGACGGAGCCGCAAACGCGGTGCGCGCCGCCAGAAGCTCTCGCACGTCCTCATGACCGGCGATGTCGCGCAGCAGGTCGCGGGTCTGGTACACGGTGGCAAACCGCTCCAGCACCGCCACCATCTTGCGATGCTCCGAACGTGCCGTTTCGAGTTCGATGATGTCTTCGTAGAGAAAGTCTCTTCGGGTGCCGGGTGTTACGGCGAGGACTTCCTTCCCGGGCTCATGAACCAAGACGTCCCGGAGCTGACCGATTTCCGAGGAAATGTGAACGGGGGGCATGGGGGCAATCTACCCAGCCTCACACCTCCCCGGGGAGAGGGGAGAGGGGAGAGGGGAGAGGGGTCTAGCGATTCCTGAGGCCGTAGCTCAACGCCTCCAGCTCTAGGGCCAGGCTCACGTTCTTCACCACAACGTCGTCGGGCACCCGCAACTGCACCGGCGCAAAATTGAGAAACGCCTTGACACCTACCTGCACCAACCGATCCACCAGCCCCTGCGCTGCGGAAGCCGGGGTCACGATGATCGCCATATCGATGGGCTCCTGCGAGATGTCCCCCTCGATCGACATCTGGTCACGAACGACGAGATTGCTGCGCTTCCGCCCGATCTTCTTGGGATCGGCGTCGTACAACGAGACCACGCAAAACCCGTGTTTTTCAAAGCCCCGGAAATGGACCATCGCCGCGCCGATGTTACCGGCGCCGATCACGGCCACTCGGTAGGTCTTGCCCAGGCCGAGGATGTCTCGCAACCGGGAGGCGAGTTCCGGCACGGAGTATCCCAGGCCCCGTTTGCCGAACGACCCGAAGAATGACAGATCTTTCCTAACCTGAGCGGAGGTGGTTCCGCCGCGGGTAGCGAGTGCTTCTGAACTGACGGTATCCACCCCCTGCTCCTCGAATTCTTCGAGGAACCGCAGGTATAGAGAGAGGCGGCGGACTGTCGACTCGGCGATTTTGCGCATGATTTTGTGAAATTTTTCACAACTTAGCCGATCCGCCGGAAACCGTCAACGACTCGCGAGCCTGAACAAGTCCACAAATTCCTCGGGTGTCAGTACTTCTGCGCGGGTCTCACGATCCAGTCCGAGTTCGTCGAGCACGCGGCTGACGTCGGCTGGCCCCTTCCCGGTCACCGTCCGGAGGGCGCGAGCCAGCTGCTTGCGGCGCTGGCCGAACAGGCCTGTGACGAAGCGGCGAAAGGGGCCTCTCTCGCCCGAAACAGTCAGCGGGTCGGCAAGGGGTTTCAGGCGCACCAGCACGGAATCCACCTTGGGCGGTGGACGGAACGATCCCGGACGCACCGAGAGGAGGCGCTCCACCGACACCACTGACTGCACCCCCACGGAGAGGGCTCCATACGTCTTCGAACCCGGCGCGGCCTCCAGTCGCTCACCAACTTCTTTTTGCACGAGAAAGGTGATCACGCTCGGCAGCGGTTCGGCCAGCGCCTTGTCGATGAGGGGAGTGGTGATTGAATAGGGAATATTGCCGACCACCTTGTACGACGCGTCTTCGACGGGCTGTGGCAGGTGAGCGTGCCAGTCGATCTCTAGAGCGTCACCGAGAACGATGCGGCAGTTTTCGGGTGCCGTCGCTTGGAGTTTCTCCGCCAGCCATTTATCGCGCTCGATGGCAACCACGGAGCCGACGCGAGCAGCCAACCGACCCGTGAGCGTGCCCTTCCCGGCACCAATCTCGACTACCTGGTCGTCGAGACTCGGATCCAGCGCATCCACTATCCGATCGAGGATGGCGGGATCGTGCAAGAAGTGTTGACCGAGTCGCCGTCCCACTCAGGCTTTCAGCACTACGACGGTTTGATCGTCCGCCCTGGCGCTGCAAAAAGAATCCACCTCCGCAAAGACGGCGTTGACAATATCTTCAGCGGGCTGCTTG
The DNA here is from genome assembly GCA_022566515.1 of Gemmatimonadota bacterium. Classification (GTDB taxonomy): domain Bacteria; phylum Gemmatimonadota; class Gemmatimonadetes; order Gemmatimonadales; family GWC2-71-9; genus B3T1B10. The sequence goes on along the minus strand of JADFIT010000020.1, from coordinate 11,751 downwards.
CCAGCGGCCCGTACAACGTCGATTACACGCGCCTCGCCAAACGCCTCGCCGGAAACGTTTCTCGCTTCTGTGATCCCGTCGGAAAACAGCAGCAGCAGGTCTGCCCCCCGCTGCCACGACACACGTCCCCCCGAGATCTCGTCGTCGGCTCCGAGGCCCAGTGGGGGAGCCGTCGCTTCGAGCCGCTCCACCGGGCCGTTGGCGGGCAGCCGGAACGCATGGGGATGCCCGGCGTTGGCAAACCGGAGCAGCCCGTTGTCGCCATCGGCCACACCGTAGAAGAGTGCCACGTGCATCTCCGCCCCAGCCAACTCCGACTTCACGGAAGAGAGCAACTTTTCGAGAGCTATCTCCGGCGACTCGGCGGTAACCGCGTGGATGGCCGCGGCCGACAGGACCAGGGCCATGATGAGCGCAGCCGAAAAGCCATGGGACGACACGTCGCCCAGCATGATCCCGACCTGTGACGCAGGGAGCCGGACGAACTGGTAGAAGTCTCCGCCCACACTTTCGGCGGGCCTGAATTTCGCCCCGACGTCGACTTCGGCCTCGAGCAGCGCCGGTGCGGGAAGCAGGCGCAGTTGGAGATCGTGCGCCAGCTCCAGTTCCCGGCGTACGCGCTGTCGTTGTTGATCCAGCACAACCAGGCGGGCGTTCTCGATTGCCGCTCCGATAAGGTGCGCCACGGCGGTGACGAGCTTTACGTGGGCCTCATCGAAGGCGTCCTGCTCCATGCGATCGGTCAGATTGATGACACCCACGGGGCGCGGCGTTCCGCTGGAATCAGGATAGACAATGGGCACCGACAGGAACGCGTTCCCACGGTAGGACCGATCGGCGGAGTTGGAGGTTGCGCCGTCTTTCTCTCCTGGGACGCCTGCGCGGATCGCGCGTCCTTCCCGGAACACCCGTGCGGCGACGGACGACTGGTCTTCCACGGAGATGGGCTGGAAGTCGCTAACGTCAATGCCCCAGCCCGCGACTGCGCGGAGTTCTAACGTCTCAGGATCATAGACTAGTATGGAAGAGCGTCGCGCACTCACTACCGCACTCACTTCCCGCACGATCACGTTGGCCGCCTCCTTCAAGTCGATCGTACGACCGAGGACTTCACTGATCGTGTAGAGGAGGTCGATCTCTTCGTACCGGTGCGTCAGCTCTGCTGCCACCTGCATCGTCTCTCGTTCGCTGTCTAGCAGGCGCGCGACCAGTACTGCCAACTGGGCGTCATCTCCGGGACCGTCGAATTGGCAGTAGTAGTCGGGAGCGCCGGGCAGGGCGGTCAGTCTTGGGTCCGCACCTGCTTGTGATGGCACGACGGGAGTGGATGCGTCAGGTGGGAGAGGGACCCCCGCCACGAGTTGCAGGGCACCATCGCTGGCCCGCCACAGGCGCACGTCAGCCCCCACCAGCAAACTGAGTGCGCGCAGTGCGGTGTCGAGTCGGCTCAGGCGCGGCGGAGCGTCATGCAGACGGAGTTCCCTTTTTCGTTAAAGGCAAGGTGGTCGACGAGTTCTTTGATGAGGAGCAGACCGCGACCCTCGGAGCGCTCGAGGTAGTCTGGATGCCTAGGATCGGGGATGCAGCGGGGATCGAATCCGCTGCCCTGATCCTGCACGCTAACCGCGACGCCTTCACCGTGTCGACGAAGCGTCACATGTACACGTTTGCCCGGATCGAGTCTGTTCCCGTAGACGATTGCATTGGCCAGCGCCTCGGACAGCGCCACACGCAGGTTGAACCGCACCGCTCTTACCGAAAGGCCGCACGCCAGGCAATAGCGAGCCACTATATCGACTGTCTGTTCCACGATCTCGAGTTCGCTGGGAACGGTGATGGTCATCAGCAGACCTTCTTCCGGTCCCCGTGGATTCACCCGACCCGGACGCCGGACACACAGCCGCAGCGGCACTATCACCATCTCAGAAACTCTGGACGGCTTCGTCGGCTTTATCACAGATCTTGAACAGCGTGTCCAGCTTGGTCAGTTCAAATAGCATTCGAAGGTCTTCATTGAGCCCCGCGAGGCGCAGCTCTCCGCCTGCCTCGCGTATTTTCTTCGAAACCGAAACGAGCACGCCAAGACCTGATGAATCGATGTACTCGGTTGATAAGAAATCAAGCACGAACTTCGACTCGCCGGCTTCCAGGGCTTTGAGCACCTTGTCCTTGAGTTCGTTTCGGTTCGCTACTATCAACTGACCGTCCACTGACACGATGGTGACACCATTCGGTGCGGTGCTAACAGTGAACGTCATCTGTCCTCCTGCAAAGTGAAGGATGGCTGGTACGTTTGCAGTATTGCAACCGCTGCCACATCAACAATATCGTCAGCCGACGCTCCGCGAGAGAGATCGGCTACCGGCTTCGCGAGACCTTGAATAATGGGTCCGACGGCAACCGCTCCCGCCAGACGCTGTACCAGTTTGTACGCAATGTTCCCACTGTCAAGGTCGGGGAACACCAAAATGTTCGCCCTACCGGCTACCGGTGAACCGGAGGCTTTCCTTTCGGCCACCTCCGGTACGATGGCGGCATCCCCTTGCAGTTCTCCGTCGCACACGATGTCGGGTGCCAACTCGCCAAACCGCTCCACCGCTTCTGCTACCTTGGCCACCCTCGGCCCGGCGGCGCTCCCCTTGGTAGAGTAGGAGAGGAAGGCCACCACCGGCTCGTCGCCCACGATCCGGCGCCGGTCTCGGGCCGCGGACAGCGCTATTTCGGCGAGCTGAGCCGCCGTGGGATCCGGCACGACCCCGGCGTCAGTGAAGGTAAGCACCCCAGATGCACCCCATGCCCCCGCCCTGGGATGGGCGAGGAAGGACCTCTCCCCTCTCCCCTCTCCCCTCTCCCCAGGGAGGAGGGAGGAGGGAGGGGCAGGAAGGTACATATAAAAGGCGCTGCTCACCGTCTCGACCCCCGGCGCTGCGCCCAAGAGCCAAAGGGCCGACCTCACGACTTCAGCGGTAGGACAGGTCGCTCCGGCCACGGCTACATCCGCCTCACCCAAGGCGACGAGACCTACCGCGCAGACGATCGGGTTGGAGGCCAGCTTCGCCGCCCTGGCGTCATCCCGGACCTTGTCCGGGCGACGCTCCCGCAGTAGTGCCGCTACGTCTTCCACGCGCGGCAGCCGGCCGGGTTGCAATACCACCGTTCTGGCGATGCCGGCCTCGTCGAGCAGGCGCGCGGCCACTCCCACGCGTTCGTCCCACCCTTCGGCGAGAACGACCGTGCGCTGCAGTTCGCTTGCACGGCGATGAAGCTCCCGCCGGAAGCCCATCTACGCGCGCTTTTTCCCCAACGCCCGCTGGACTACCGGGTGGACCAGGTCAGAGACGTCGCCCCCCAAGCCGGCGACCTCACGAACCAGGCTGGAACTGAGAAAGGTGAGATGCAAGGCCGGAACCAGGAACACGGTTTCGAGACCCTTGTGCAACTTGCGGTTCATAAGCGCCATTTGGAACTCGTATTCGAAATCGCTGACGGCACGAAGACCGCGTACCACGAGGTTGGCACCGACGTCTTTGGCAAAATCGACCAGCAGGCCGTCAAACGGCTTGATATCGACTCGATCCTCGCCGGAAACGATCTCGGAAAGGAAGGCGACGCGTTCGCTGAGCGTGAAGAGAGGTTCCTTGCTCTTAACATCTGCCACTCCTACGATCAGTCGATCGACGAAATGGAGGCTCCGGGCGATCAGATCTTCATGGCCCTTCGTCGGAGGGTCGAAGGTGCCGGGATATATCGCGATTCTGGTCACGGGCGGTAACAGAAGCTTATTGCTGCATCACCATAGCGACGCTTTTCGCTGCCACCGATGTCATCTGCGGACCGATGTTCCACGCCCAGTATGCGCGCGAAAGGCCGCGTCTGAAAAATCCGAATGATTTCTCTCCCTTGGTCTCCTGCGTACGGTGGGTCGGCGAACGCAACATCGAAGGCACCCTCGTCGAGTCGCTCGGCGAATTGCAGCGCGTCGATCCTGTGTACCCCGACCCGATCTTCCGCATCGAAAGCCGCAATGTTGGCTCGGAGCGCGGCGAGGGCGGCCTTTCCCACTTCGACGAACTCCACACGGCGCGCGCCGCGTGACAGGGCTTCCAACCCCAGCGCTCCCGATCCGGCGAACAGATCCACTACGGTGGCGTCGATCAACTCGTCACCGAGAATGCTGAACCACGCCTCGCGCACCCGGTCTGCCGTCGGCCTCGTGCGGCGATCGCCCGGCGCACAAAGCGTGCGCCCGCGAAACTCTCCTGCAATGATCCGCATCAGCCGGCCGGGCGCAAGGCGAGTACGCGTGCTTGGAGGCTCACGGTGCCGCGATACTCGTTTTCTTCGAGACGGAGTGCCACGTCCACCGGGCCGCTGAGCCAGCCCGGTTCTACTCGATCGGCCAGTTCGAATCCGATCGCGTCGATGCTTCCGGTCTCGTCCTCGATGGTGAATTTGAGGTGGTTCTTGCCGACCTCCCGGGGTCGCGCCGCACGGACGTTCGCAACGGCAAACACCGGTGCCGGGTTTCCCAGCCCGCATGGCTCCAGGTGACGTAACAGGCGCTCCAGATCGGCATCCAGCCGGCCGACCGGTGTCTCAACGTCTACGCGTTGCACACGGACGAGATCTTCTTTCGACAGCTTGGCTCGGGCCACATTGTTTAACGCCTCGCGAAACGGTTCGATGGCATCGCGGGCTATCGTGAGACCGGCCGCCATTGGATGGCCACCGAATTTCACCAGGTACTCCGAGCAACTCGTGAGGGCAGCGTGGAGATCGAAACCGCTGACACTGCGGCCGGAGCCTTTGCCCTCGTTGCCGTCCAAGGCCACCAAGAAGGTGGGGCGCCCGAAGCGCTCGACTACCCGCGACGCAACGATACCTATGACCCCGGGATGCCAGCTATCTCTTGCCAACACCAAGGCAAAGTTGGTGTCGAGATCCACCGTCTCTTCAATCTCTTCGACCACCTCCCGCAGGATCTCCTGATCCATCGCCTGGCGGCGGGTGTTCAGGGCCTCCAGCGCCCGTGCCTGATCGCGGGCTGATGATTCGTCGTCCGTCAGGAGCAACCGGAGTCCGTCCTTGGCATCGCCGATGCGCCCCACCGCGTTGAGCCGCGGCGCCAGAATATATCCCACGTGTCCCGCCCGGAGGGGCCTTCCTTCGAGGCCGGCGGCTGCCACGAGGGCGCGGAGGCCTGCCCAGCGTGACTGGGCCAGCGTCTTGAGGCCGAACCGGACCAGCGTGCGGTTCTCGCCGGTCAGGGGCACCATGTCTGCCACCGTCGCGAGGGCGACGAGATCGAGGAGGTGAAGCGGCATGTTTTCGGGAAGTCCCAATTCTCCCACCAGGGCTTGGGCGAGCTTGAACGCCACTCCTGCCCCGCAAAGCTGCTTCGAGCGTGACGGGCAGTCCGGGCGGTTGGGATTCACTACGGCGTCGGCCGGGGGCAAGTCGCCCGGCACGTGGTGGTCGGTGATTACGACCTTCATCCCGCGAGCCTTGGCATCGGCTACGGCCTCGTGGGCGGTGATTCCGCAGTCGCAGGTGACGATCAGCGCCGCCCCATGCCGTGCGGCGAACGTCACGCCCGCCGGCCCAAGATCGTACCCGTCGCGCACCCTGTGTGGTACGAACGGTTTCACGTCCGCTCCGGCCTCCCGGAGCACACGGGTAAGCAGTGCCGCACCCGCCTGGCCGTCCACGTCGTAGTCGCCGTGAACGACGATGGTTTCTCCGGCGCGAACCGCTTGGGCAATGAGCGACGTTGCTTCGGGAAGGTCTTTGAATTCCGCAGGGTCGCTCAACGAGTCGAGCGTTGGGCGAAGAAACCCCTTCGCTTCTTCAACCGAGGAATACCCACGTTGAATCAACAGCGCCGCAAGGGTCTCCGGAACCTGCAACGCTTGGGCCAAGGCACTTCGCGCTCCGGCGTCGGGTTGTTCGCCGAAATCCCAACGAGTCGCCAGCGATGTCATTCCGCAGCGAACATCAGCACTCCACACGCCTCGCACGTAGCCAGCGTTTCGCCACGCCGGATTTGCTCGCGCAGGTGCATGGGCACCGAAGTGTAACAGTGACCGCACGCATCGGCGTGAAGCTCATACATCGCCAAGGGTGCCCGGCCACCGCGGATTTTGTCGTACATCGTCAGTAGCTGCCGCTTGGTGCGGTTGATTTCTTGCGCAGCTTCTGCACGACGCGCAGACGCTTCTTCGAGCCGACCATCGCACTCACTCTGTGCCTGGGCAATCTCCTCGCGCCGCGGGGATTGGGCTTCTTCTTCGGCCGCCACCCGTTGCTCCACTTCAGCCACCGCCGCTTCAATCGCCTGCACCTCGTCGGACGACCGAATCCAGTCGGCTTCCTCTTTCGCCAGAACGCTCCGCGCCAGATCGATCTCCGCCATGAGCGCCGACGCCTCCTTGGCTCCGCGCACCCACTCCAATTTCTGACGACGCTGTTCCTGAGTCACCCGATATGTCTCGATGTTGCTCTCGAGTTCGGTACGCCTCTTGTTGGCTTCTTCCAGATTTCTCTGCACCCGCGTCAACTCGTCTTCCAGCCGCTTGACGCCCGCGTCCAACTCCGCAACCTCGGGCTCGAACGTCTGGATCTCGGCTTCGATGGACATGACGAGTCGGTCGGCTTCCTGCAACGTCAACAAACGTTTGAGGTCAGACTGCACTACTCCTCCCTGTTCGGATTGCGTTCCAACGTCCCGGCTTCAAGGTAGACAGTTGTCGAACCAATACCTCTATCTCGTGGACGATTCCCAGTTTTTCATCTTCCGAAGCAACCGTCAGTCGGCGCTGCAGAGTTTCGAGGTCGACTTCCATGCTCCGGCTGCGGATACTGTTCAAGGAACCCGCTACGATAGCGTCCACATCGAGCTGCTCTCCCCACTCCTCTTGGAGCACGTCGGCCAGTACCGTGCGTGCCTCTCCCTGAACCTGACCGAGCATTTCTGCGGCACCCACATCGTCTGGTTGGATCGAGAGGTATGCGAACAACTCGCGATCGGGCTCCCCCAGAACCGACGGATCGGGTAACTGCTCCAGAATACGCGAGCGCCATTGTGGCTCGTGAACCATCACGCGCGTCAAGTTCCGCTCCGCCGACATCGTCCCGGTACTGCCGCTCGAGCGTCTAGTTCGCTCGTCTCTGCGATGCGCCGCGAGAGCGCGCGACGGACCGGAATTCACTTCCCGGCGAATCGACTCGGCCGTGATACCCAGCGTGTCGGCCGCACGGCTGACATAGAGATCCTGTGTCACGGGATCCGCTGCGGCCCGGAGTGTCGGCAAGAGCCGGTCCAACGCCCGACGACGTCCGGCCAGCGTTCCCATCCATCCCTTGCGATCGAGCAGTTGAAGCTCGCGCTCGAAGACGTCAATCGCGTCGGAGACGATTTCGGTCAGTGCTGCGGCACCACCCTTGACCACCACAGAGTCCGGATCCTCACCTTGAGGTAGTGTCGCAATCGTCACGCGGATCTTGGTACGCAACAGTTGGTCGGCCGCACGAAAGCTCGCCCGCATTCCCGCCTGATCGTTGTCGTACAGTAACACCACTTCCGGCGTGTAGCGCTTGAGGAGCGCGGATTGATCCGATGTGAACGCCGTCCCCAAAGGCGCCACCACGTTTTCCACACCGGCTTCCACCGCACGCAGCACATCGAAAAACCCTTCGACGACGATGGCCTTTTCCTCGCGGCGGATCGACGGCCTGGCATGGTGCAGGTTGTACAGCAACTGTCCCTTGTGAAAAATCCTCGAGTCCGGTGAGTTCAGATACTTGGGCTCGCCGTCACCCAGTACACGTCCACCAAACCCCACGATACGACCGCGCAGATCGTGAATGGGAAACAGCAACCGCCCCCAAAAACGCGGACGCACCGACCCATCCTCGCGGCGCACCACCAGACCCGCTTCCAGCAATACGTCCTGCGCTATGCCCAACTTTTCCATCGCCTCCAGAAACGCGCCTCCCTTGGGAGCAAATCCCAGGCCTAACGGATGGAGCGCTTCGCCGGAGAAGCCGCGCTGCGCCAAATACTTTCTGGCGACTTCACCGTCAGGCACTTCCCGCAAACGCTTGGCGTACCATTCGCCGGCAATGGCCGCGGCTGAATAGAGCGGTTCTCGGGGATCGGGCCCGCCGGTTGGTCGATCGGGAATCACCACCCCAACCTTGGCAGCTACTTCTCTCACTGCCGTCGGGTAGTCCATCCCGAGATGTTTCATGAAGAACGTGAATACGTCACCGCCCTCGTGACACACGAAGCAATAGTACATCTGCTTCTTCGGAATGACCGCGAAGTTGCGGTTCGTTCCACCGTGAAAGGGGCACGGCCCGCGGTAATCCGTACCGGTGCGCCTCAGCGCCACATGCTCTCCGAGCAGGTGGACCATATCCGCTGTGTCCCGGACCTGCTCGATCAGCTCGTCAGGAATGATACTCACCACTCGAACTCCGCGATCGTAACACCCCAACCACCTTGGTGCGGCGGCGAGGTATGGAACGAGGTGACTCGCCCGTCACGCGCAAGAACCGCCGACACGCGCTCACGCAACACTCCGGTCCCCTTGCCGTGAATGATGCGGACCGACCCCAGATCCGCCACGATCGCCTCGTCAAGCGCACGCTTCACGGCCTCCTCGGCCTCATCTGCGGTCATGCCGCGAAGATCGATTTCCGGGCGGGCGGCTCGCTGGGAAACTTGCAGGGATGAGGGCGTGCGACGTCCCTGTTGCGGCGAAAACGTCTTGCTTCCCGGGCCCTGGACCCTCCACCCCTTCTTGCGCGCTTCCTCTTCGAGTCTCTTCAGCGCGGACCGCTCGTTCCGAGCGCCTTCCTCTAGCAACCGGCGAGCCTCCTTGGCCGTTGCCTCGGTCACCGCGGCGCGCGCCAGGCCCAGTGCGTCCTCCACACGCTTTCTCGCCTCGAGGAGAAACCGCCGTGCTTCCTCTCGACCGTGAAGCTCCATCTCCCGGGCTTGGCGGTCGATCTCTGCGGCCTGGCTCGCCAGGTCCGAGTGCAGCTGATCCAGATCCTCCCGCTCGGCCTGCAAACGAGTCTCCGCCTCCGCAGTCTCTCGCTCCTTCGCCCGCAACAGTTTGTCACGCTTCTCGACGTCTGCGAGGAGCGATTCCAAGGAACGTTCGGTATCAGGCTGCAGCTCTCGCGCCAGGGCCATGACGTGGGGCGGGAAGCCGAGCCGCTGCGCAATCGCCAGCCCGTACGACCGCCCCGGTATGCCCTTCACAACCCGGTAGGTAGGCTCCAGATGTTCGGCATCGAATTGCAGCGACGCGTTGACCGCCCCTTCGGTTTCAGATGCCAGGCGCTTGAGTTGATGGAGATGGGTGGTCGCAATCGTGACGCAGCCTCTGTCACACAGCGTCTTTAGCACCGCCCCGGCCAACGCAGCTCCTTCGGATGGATCCGTGCCGGTGCCGAACTCGTCGAGCAAAACGAGGGAGGCGTCGTCGGCTGATTCAAGCACCGCTTTCAACGCCGCGACATGGGCGCTGAAGGTACTGAGATTTTCTGAGATTGACTGATGGTCGCCTATGTCCGCAAAGATCATCCCGAAAACCGGAAGCGTCGTGCCCTTCCCAACTGGCGGAATTACACCCGACTGCGCCAACGCGTTGATCAAACCAACCGCCTTTAGCAACACCGTCTTGCCGCCGGTGTTCGGGCCACTCACCACTACTACCCGCTCCTTCTCGTTCGTCTCGAGATCGAACGGCACGACCACGTCCAACTCGGCAAGCAGCAACGGATGGCGGCCGTTGCGTATCACCATTGGCGACGGCGCCTCGACCACGGTCGGCAGACACCCTTCCACGTCGAGAGCGTACCGTGCGCGGGCGTACAGGTCGTCGACGCGCACGCACATGTTCCATCCGTCGGCGATTCGATCGGCCTCGGGCCGGGCGAAATCGGTCAAATCCCGTAGTACCTGGAGAACGACCCGGCGCTCCGTGGCCTCACACGCGCTCAGCTCGTTTCCCAGCGCAACGGCATCCTGGGGCTCGATGAACAAAGTGGCGCCGGAACCCGACTCTCCGTGGACGATCCCCCTCACCTTGGAGCGCGCCTCCCGCCTGACGGGAATCACGTATCGCCCGCCACGCATCGTCACTCCGGCATCGACACCCGAGATGGCGGAGGAGAACCGCTCGATCAGGCCTTGGAGCAGCCCGACCAGACGGTCGCGCGTGGTCCTGAAATTGCGCCGGGCCTCTTTGAGATCGTCGGAGGCGTTGTCTCTCACGCTGCCGTCAACCTCGATCGCCGCTGTCAGACGGCGCCCCAACGCCGACGGCGGCGGATCAACGGCCAGAGCGTAGACACGAGGGCTGTGCTTCTGCAGCCGGCGGAGATCGGTGGCCATCGTCCGAATAGCTTCCGCTGCCTGCCCCAACTCGGAGAGCTGAGCACCCTCCAGCACACTCCCGGGTACCCGAAGTCGTTCCAGGGTAGGCCGCACGTCGGGCACGGATTGGGGGGAGAAGCCGTTGCCTCTGTCTATCAGGTCGGCCAGCTCGGCCACGGCGGCAAGCTCTTCCCGGACTTCATCCACGGAGGTCGCCGGTAACCGCTGACAAACCCGTTCAGCGCCGGCTTCCGAAAGCGCGAATCGCGACACCACCTCCAGGGCCTGGGCGAACTCGAGCTGGCTCCCGGTGGCTGCATCCATCGCCTGCGCAGAAGAGGAAGGGATGCCGGTGACCTCGGTCATCAAGAAGAGAGCTTCATATGGCGCGAAATATGGCGGGAACGGGGTGAGTCTCAAAGTTAGACAAGCCCTCAAACTCACTCAAGAGCCAAACGCGCTTCACCCTCCGAATGCCTCCTTCATCCTGCTCCAGAAGCGCCGTCCGAGACTCTCGTCTGCCGGAGGCTCACCCTCCGACTCCCGCAGCTTGCGGAACAGATCCTCCTGTTCGGGTGTGAGGTTGGCCGGAGTCCACACCTGAAGCCGAACGTGCAGATCGCCCCTCCCCCCCCGTGACAGGCTCGGCAACCCCTTGCCACGCAGCGTCAACACGGAACCGGTTTGCGATCCCGCCGGCACCTTGACCCTCTCATCGCCCAGTGGTGTGGGCACGACAAACTCGTGGGAAAGCGCCGCCTGGGCGAACGACACGGGGAGGTCGTAGACCAGATCGTCCCCATGGCGCTCGAATCGCGGGTCGTCTTCAAACTCCAGCCCGACGATCAGATCGCCGGCGGGTGCGCCTCGGATCCCGGCACTACCCTGCCCTCGCAATGTCAGATAGTTGCTCTCCGCCACGCCGGCCGGGATGTCGATCTCGACGATTTTATCGGCGCGGCTTCGGCCCTCGCCTGCGCATTCGCGGCAAGGGCGATCAATTACCTCACCTCCGCCGTCACAGTGGGGACAGGTGGCAACGGAAACAAAATTTCCGAAAAACGACTGGGTCGCCTGGCGGATATCTCCCGCGCCCCCACAGGTGGCGCAAGTAACCATCGACCCTCCCGCCGCCGCGCCCGTTCCATCGCAGGCGCCGCACTTCTGAAGCGCGCGGAGCTTCACCTTCCGCTTGGCTCCCTTGGCGACATCCTCCATGGTCAACCGCAGCGATATCCTGATGTCTTGGCCAGCGGGATGGTCCCGACGCCCCCGGCGACGCCCGCCGAAAATCGACTCGAACCCGGCGCCACCGAAGTCGCGCATGAAAATGTTGAGCGCTTCCGAAAGATCGAATGGAT
>JADFIT010000138.1 GCA_022566515.1 Gemmatimonadota bacterium | reverse complement strand
GTCACCGTAACCCGCCGAGTCCATTTCTGCGCCGCGCATCGTCTCCACAACCCGGAATTGTCCGATGAGGAAAATCGCCGGATCTTCGCCCTGTGCAACAACCCGAACTATCACGGGCACAACTACGAGCTGGACGTGTCCTTGGAGGGCGAAGTGGATCCGGGGACAGGCTACGTGGTGGATTTGGGTGTCATCAAGCGGATTGTGGAAGAGCGGGTGCTGTGTCGTCTCGACCACAAGAATTTGAACCTTGATGTGCCAGAATTTCAGGAACTCAACCCCACCACCGAGAACATCGTGATCGTGATCTGGCGGATGCTGGAAGACGCCCTTCCTGGGCGATTGAAGAGGTTGGTGTTGTGGGAGACGCCGAGGAATTATGTGGAGTATTGCGGTGAGTAATAGTGGAATAACTGCCACGGCCCGGTTCCCTGCTCACCCCAATAGGGTCGCCGTCAGCAACTCCCGGTTGAGGTAGGCGATGAAGTCGATGCTGATCTCTTTCGGGCATGCCGTCTGGCACGCTCCATGGTTGGTGCAGTAGCCGAAGCTCTCCGACTCCATCTGCTCAACCATGTTCAGCACCCGCTGCTGCCGCTCCGGTTGGCCCTGAGGAAGCTTGCTGAGGTGGGCCACCTTGGCCGCGGTGAACAACATCGCCGAGGCGTTGGGACAGGCAGCCACACACGCTCCACAACCGATGCACGCCGCCGCATCCATCGAGGTGTCGGCTATGCTCTTGGGCACGGCGATGGCGTTGGCGTCGGGTGCACTGCCGGACCGCACCGAGATGTACCCACCGGCCTCGATGATACGGTCCAGCGCGCTGCGGTCTATGACCAGGTCTCTGATCACTGGAAACGCTTTGGCGCGCCACGGCTCGATCCACACCTCATCGCCGTCGTTGAAGCTGCGCATGTGAAGCTGGCACACCGTGATCGCCGGTTTGGGTCCGTGGGGCACCCCATTGATCACCATTCCGCACGAGCCGCAGATGCCTTCCCGGCAGTCGTGTTCGAACGCTATGGGGTCCTTGCCCGCTTCGATCAACTCTTCGTTGACCACGTCGAGCATCTCCAAGAACGACATGTGGGGTGACACATCTTTGGCGGTATAGCGCTCGAATCGCCCCAGCGCCCTCGGGCCGGCTTGGCGCCACACGTTCAAAGTGATCTGCATTACTTGTAGCTCCGCTGTGTCAGGTTCACGTATTCGAACTCCAAAGGTTTCTTGTGGAGGACGGGTTCGTGTCCGACGCCGGTGAACTCCCATGCAGAGACGTGTGCGAAATTTTCGTCGTCGCGCTTCGCCTCGCCCTCTTCTGTCTGATGTTCCACGCGGAAGTGGCCTCCGCAGGATTCCTCACGATCCAGGGCATCTCGGCACATCAGTTCGGCGAACTCGAAGAAATCTGCCACTCGACCGGCCTTCTCGAGTTCTTGGTTGAACTCCTTGCCCGCCCCACTCACCAGCAGATCATTCCAGAACTCCTCGCGCATTTCCGGGATCTTGGCGAGCGCGTCTTGCAATCCACTCGCATCACGTGCCATGCCGCATTGATTCCACAGCAATTCTCCTAGCTTGCGGTGGAACGAATCGACGCTTCGGGTACCGTTCACGTTCAGCAACCGCTGGACGCGTTCGCGCACCTCTTGTTCGGTTCGCTTGAAGGCCGGGTGGTCGGTGTCGACCGCCGTTTCCTCGGTTCGAGCGAGGTAATCGGCTATGGTATACGGGAGGATGAAATAACCGTCAGCGAGTCCCTGCATCAGGGCGCTGGCGCCGAGTCGGTTGGCTCCGTGATCGGAAAAATTCGCCTCTCCGATCACATGTAATCCCGGGATGGTGCTCATCAGATTGTAGTCAACCCACAGGCCGCCCATCGTATAATGCGGAGCCGGATAGATCCGCATCGGGATCTCATACGGATTCTCACCCGTGATTTGCTGGTACATGTCGAAGAGGTTGCCGTAGCGTTCGGTGATCACCGATTGTCCGAGGCGCTGGATGGCGTCGCGGAAATCGAGGCATACACCCCCGCGGTTCTCACCGACCCCCCTGCCCGCGTCCACGGCCTCTTTGGCACGACGCGACGCAACATCGCGGGGGGTGAGATTGCCAAAGCTCGGGTAGATACGCTCGAGGTAGTAGTCCCTGTCCTCTTCCGGTATGTCTTTCGGTCTACGACTGTCACCCGCCTTCTTCGGTACCCAAATGCGCCCATCGTTGCGCAGCGACTCGCTCATCAGCGTGAGCTTTGACTGATATTCCCCGGCTTGCGGTATGCAGGTTGGGTGGATTTGCGTGAAGCAGGGGTTTGCGAAGGCCGCACCTCGTTTGTGCGCCCTCCACGTAGCCGTCACGTTGCATCCCTTGGCGTTGGTGGAGAGAAAGAAGACGTTGCTGTACCCACCGGTGGCCAGGACCAGCGCGTGGGCGGCCACCGAGTGGATTTCCCCTGTAACGAGGTCGCGTACGACCATTCCGCGGGCGTGGCCGTCTACAATGACCAGGTCGAGCATCTCGGTGCGGGTGAACATCTCGACTCTACCCGCTGCGACCTGGCGCTGAAGAGCTTGATAGGCCCCAAGCAGTAATTGTTGTCCCGTCTGGCCGCGAGCGTAGAACGTGCGCGATACCTGCGCGCCCCCGAACGAACGGTTGGCCAGCAGGCCGCCATACTCCCGAGCGAACGGCACGCCCTGGGCTACGCACTGGTCGATGATGTTGAGGCTGATCTCCGCCAGTCGGTAAACGTTCGACTCTCTCGACCTGAAATCACCGCCCTTGATCGTATCGTAGAAAAGGCGGTAGATGGAGTCGCCGTCGTTTTGGTAGTTCTTCGCGGCGTTGATCCCGCCTTGAGCCGCGATGCTATGGGCACGGCGCGCGCTGTCTTGAAAGCAGAAGCACTTGACGTTGTAACCCAACTCGCCGAGCGTGGCTGCTGCTGACGCGCCGGCGAGCCCGGAGCCGACCACGATGATGTCGTACTTCCGTTTGTTGGCGGGGTTCACCAGCTTCATCTCGAAACGGTGATTTTCCCATCTGTTTTCTATCGGTCCCGACGGGACCCTCGAGTTGAACTCCATAGCGATCTCGTTCTCGTCTATTGGACGATTCCGGTCAAAACGGCCACCGGAATGGAGATGTTACCGATGACGATGGCTGCTGCGATGAAGGCTGACAGTCGGCGCCACCGCTCGTGGTTCTCCTGGTTGACACCCAATGTCTGCAGTGAACTCCAAACACCGTGATAGATGTGAAATCCGACGACGATCATGGCGACTATATATGCAGCCGACGCACCAAGGGACTGAAAGCCACGAACGAGGTTGTGATACGGATCTCCGGGAACGAAGGCCGGATGCGCGTTGCCCCATGTGAGGTGCATGAGATGATAGAGCACGAAGGCGAAAATGATCGCTCCGCCCCAACGCATGGTCCGCGAAGCGTAGGTGTCTTCGAGATGGACTGGCCGCCGATAATTCACGGGACGCGCCGCGCGGGCCATGAGCCACAGTTGGATTGCCGCTGCCACATGAAGGACCAGCGCCACCAGCAGCACGCTACGCCCGATCCATAGTATTTCTGAGTGTCCGAATACGGGGGCGCCCACCTCACGGAGGAACTCCGCATAGCTGTTGAAGCTGGCCGGCCCAAGGTACACCTTGAGGTTGCCTGCCAGGTGAACGACGACGAAGCCAAACAGCAACAGCCCCGTCACACCCATGACCGCTTTCTTCCCCACCGAACTGCGGTACAGCCGGAGTATTCGCCCCATGTTTCTATCCGATTCCGAATATTGAATTATTGAATATTGAATATTGAATATTCAACATTCGAAATGGGACAGGGCCCACTCCCTGCTCCCTGATTCTACAGGCTAACGGCTGACATCGTCTGGCGCACGTGCTCGGCCGATTTTTCGAGGGCGGCCCGCTCCGCCTTGCTGAGTTCGACCTCGATAATCTGGTTCAGGCCGGAGGCGCCCAGCTTGCAGGGGACACCGAGATAAAGGTCTCGGAACCCAAACTCCCCTTCGAGCCACGCTGCGCATGGGAGGATTCGCCTCTTGTCCTTCACGATGGCCTCCGCCATTTGCGCGGCAGCCGCGGACGGTGCGTAATACGCCGAGCCCGTTTTCAAATAACCGACTATTTCCGCTCCACCATTGCGGGTCCGCTCCACGATCTCGTCGAGCTTGCTGCCATTCATCATTTGGGTGACGGGGATTCCGGATACCGTCGTATACGAAATTAGCGGGACCATGGTATCGCCGTGACCTCCCAACACCATTGCCTGAATGTCTTCTACCGATACATCGAGTGCATCAGCGATGAAGCTGCGGTACCTCGCCGTGTCAAGCACACCTGCCATGCCGATGACCCGGTTGCGGGGAAAACCCGTCACTTCCTTGGCTACCCATGCCATGACATCGAGTGGGTTCGAGACCACGATGACAATCGCGTCGGGCGAGCACTTCTTGATCTCTTCGCTTACCGACTTGACGATAGCAACATTCGTCCGCAGCAAGTCGTCTCGGCTCATTCCCGGCTTGCGCGCGACGCCGGCGGTGACGATGAACATTTCGCTCCCCGCAGCCGGGCCGTAGTCGTTAGAACCGATCACGCGAGAGTCGAAGCCCTCGATCGGGGCTGACTCCCACTGGTCCAACCCTTTCCCCTGGGGAATTCCCTCAATCACGTCGATCAGCACGATCTCACGTGCCAGCTCTTTCTCGGCGAGGCGCTGCGCCGTAGTCGCACCAACATGCCCTGCACCTATTACCGTTATTTTGTTCATTGGAAGCGTCCGATGGCTATTTAAGGTTCGTTGGGGGCATTGTTCAGATCCAGCCCGATCTGCCTGATACCCTCATACAGCACGATCCCCACTGCTGTAGCGAGATTCAAATTGCGAATACCGTCCCGCATGGGGATACGGAAGAGACGGTCCGGATGTTTTTCGCGGATGCGCTGCGGCATCCCCTCAGTCTCGTTGCCAAACACCAAGACCGAGTTCTCAGCAAACGGCGCCTCGACGTGAGACCGGTTGCCGTGTGAGGTGAAGTATAAGCAACGATCGCGCGACACAGCCTCTCGAAACGCACGCCAATACGGGTGAATCCACAAGTCGACGTGATCCCAGTAGTCGAGGCCCGCCCGCTTGAGCTCGTGGTCGTCGAGCGAGAAGCCCATGTCCCCTACTACGTGGAGTGCCGTCCCGCTGGCGGCGCACAGACGGGCAACGTTGCCCATGTTCGGCGGAATACGGGGTTCGATTAATACGACCGAAAGAGTCATTCGATTCCGAGTAGTGCGTCAGGCAATTTTTGGTTTGATGCCCGCTTCCGGCTGATCGCCCTCGCGCCACGCCGCTGAGCCGTCCTCGAAGATCTCCTTCTTCCACACCGGCAGGCGCTTCTTGGCTTCTTCAATCGCATAGCGGCACGCGGCGAAGGCATCGGCCCGGTGCGGAGCGGCCGCCGCGATGGCTACGCTCGACTCACCCACCGGAACGCGGCCGACTCTGTGCATCCCCGCGACTCGGGAACCAGGCCACTGCGCGGCGGCTTCGGCCATGATTTTCTCGAATTCGGCCTCGAGCATGTCCTCGTACGCCGAATATTCAATCGCTTCCACCGGTCCGTCGCCGTCACCCCGACGTACCGAGCCGACGAACAGTACCGTTCCGCCCAATTCCGGACCGGTCACCGTCGTGAGCAATCCGAGGACGTCGATGGGGCGATGGGTTACGAATCGCACGCCCTACCCGCCCGCCAGGGGGGGCAGCAACGCCAGCTCGTCACCATTGCGAAGAGGCGCCTCGACTAATACATGCTCCAGGTTGACTGCCACCAGTGGTCGCTCGGGAAGCAAGTGGCCGTTGGGAACGCTCTTGCGCAACAGCTTCACAGCGTCACCCACCGTCGCCGGCTCGGCAAGCTCCAACTTGGTCTCTTCGAGCCCCAAGATTTCCGCATAGCGCGCAAAGGCGCGAACGGTCACCGTAACCGTGGTGGCAGAGGAAAGCGCTTTAGGCAGGTGCATACAAGGCAAAAATGTACCGACCGCCCACGGGCATGTCACCCCTTGGAGCGCCCCGCCCAAGGGTTCGCCAGAGTGGGCTTGCGTTCGAGGAGTGGCGCCTACTGGACGGGAATGATGTTGCGCTGCGGGGTCTGCGCCGCCTCGGCCTCGGCGACAACCGCCCTCAATTCCTTGGAGGGCTTGAAAACCGGAACCGGACGTGCCGCCACTTCCACCGGCTCACCGGTGCGCGGGTTCCGTGCCATCCGGGTCTTCCGGTTTCTGATTTTGAAGGTGCCGAATCCCCGAATCTCGATGTTGTGCTGGTCGGCCAAAGCTTCCTTCACGGCTTCAAGGAATGCATCAACCACCCGGGCACAGTCCTTCTTCGAAATCATGGGGCCCGCCGTTCTGGCAATCGTGGCGGTGACCTTCTCGACGAGATCAGCCTTCGTCATCTAATCCTTCGGCAAGCTCAAAAAAGAGGTGTTTCCCTGCCCCCAACCTGGGGGACCGGGGTGGCCATATTATGAGCTTACTTGTTTGCTGTCAAGGGTTTGGAGAAACTCAGCGAAGTGCGATCGGGCATCATGGGGGCCTGGAGATGCCTCCGGATGGTATTGAACGCCGAAAAATGGGAGGTCTCGGTGCCTGAGTCCTTCTACGGTGTGGTCATTGAGGTTAAGGTGGGTCACCTCAAGCTCCTTGGCACCTGGCACGCCCTTACTCGTTCCCCTGACTGCAAATCCGTGATTCTGGCTGGTAATCAGCACCCTTCCCGTAGACAAATCCAAGACCGGATGATTGCCTCCGCGATGGCCGTAGGGGAGCTTCTCGGTCTCCGCCCCGAACGCCAAGGCGAGCAGTTGATGCCCCAGGCAGATGCCGAAAGTTGGCAGGCCGGACCCGGCCAATTCCCGGATCGGATCCAGCACGTACTCCACCGCGGATGGATCGCCGGGGCCGTTAGAGAGGAAGAGTCCGTCGGGATTCAGCTCGCGAACTCTGGTCGCTGAGGTCTGAGCGGGCACCACAGTTACCCGACAATCCATCGACTGGAGGATGCGGAGGATGTTTTCCTTCATGCCAAAATCGTAGGCCACGATGTGATGGCTGGCTTGTGAGTTGCCGACGGTGCGCTCGTGGTCGATGGTCACCGCAGATGCTAGGTCCTGGCCGGCCATTCGGGGACTCGCGTCCAGCTTTCCCCTGGCCTCATCGTCAGGCTGGGCACCGAGCCCGATGACGGCGCGCATCGCGCCCTCCGAGCGGATGTGGCGGGTGATCTTGCGAGTGTCGAGATCCTCGATGATCGGAATCCCATTCTCGGCAAGCCAGTCGTCCAGCCCTCCTGACGCGCGCCAGTTCGAGTGGGCCCGTGAAAGCTCTCGCACGAGAACACCGGAGACATGGGGCTTCCCTGAACGGGACTCGACGTCCTCGGGGTTGACGCCATAGTTGCCGATCATTGGGGCCGTCATCACCACGATCTGGCCCAGGTACGAGGGGTCGGTGAAGACTTCCTGGTATCCGGTGAGGTTGGTGGTGAAGACGATTTCGCCGGTGGTCCCGGCGCTCAATGACGACGGATGGCGGGTGGTTCCTCCGAACCACGCGTTATCCTCGAGGAGTACGTATGCCTGTTTCAGTGACGGCTTTTCCTAATTGCCGATTGAATCTTGGAGGATGTTGGCCCCAGGCTGTCCGAGAATGGGCAGCTGTATGGGGCTGGGAGCTTCCACTTGCCCTTCCAGAACCGAACGCGGGGCCCCGCTGCTGGCGCTCATGGCCGAAAGCACCAGCGAGATGCCGAGGAAAATCCCACCGCACCACCACGACATCTTGGTGAGAATGGTGGTGGCCTGCCGGCCGCCAAAGAATGAATCCGTGGATGCTCCGCCTCCCATCGCAGCCAGCCCACCGCCTTTGCCGGCCTGCAACAGGACCACCGCTGCCAGCAGCAGCGAATCCGCAATCAGCACAACAACAAGAAACGTAAACATCTCATAAGCCTCGTCGGGGCCGCAAGATACCGACCCTCAACTTGGTAGTCAATCGAGCCCAACCGCGCAGATTGCTTGCCACGATTTGGGTTCGAGCGAGGCACCGCCCACCAGCACTCCGTCGATCTCGTCCTCGCTCAATAGTTCTTGGGCATTCTCCGGTTTGACGCTTCCGCCGTAGAGCACAGGCACAGTCCCACCCACCACCCCCCGTTTTTCGAACCAGCTGTGAATGGCGGCATGGACTGTTCCCGCATCGGCGGGCGTTGCGTTCTTCCCCGTTCCGATCGCCCAGACCGGCTCGTATGCAATGACGATCCGGGCGAGGGATTCGCCGTCGAGGCCGTCCAGCACGGCGAGTTGGCGATGGATCACCGCCAGTGTCTTTCCGTTGTCGCGCTCTGAGAGCGTCTCACCCACACACAGCAGGGGAGTCATCGCCGAGTCCAGCACGGCCCGGACCTTTCTTCCGGTCTCGTCGTCGGTCTCGCCGAACACGTGGCGGCGTTCCGAGTGCCCCACCAGGACAGCTCGAGCGCCTGCGTCTTTCGCCATCGAGACGCTGAGCTCTCCGGTAAACGCCCCCTTGGGCTCCCAGTACACGTTCTGGGCGCCCACGAGGATGCCGGGGAGTCGGGCCACCCGCTGTGCCACGCTTTGGATGGACACTGCCGGCGGAAAAAACCACAGCTCCCTCCCGGACTCCTGTTGGTACCCATCCAGGAAGCGATCGAGAAAACTACCGGCGTCCGGCGGCCCATGATTCATCTTCCAATTGGCTGCAAAGATGGTCTTCGTCATGCGTCATCCAAGGCTGCTATTGCGGGAAGCTCCTTACCCTCGAGGTACTCGAGCGCCGCACCGCCGCCGGTGGATACGTGAGTCACGCGATCCTGGAGGCCTAGGTTGGCGATTGCCGCCGCAGAATCGCCGCCGCCTACAACCGTTGTGGCACCATGGGAGGTGGCGTCGGCCAAGGCAAGCGCGACGGTTCGTGTTCCCGCATCGAACGGCGGGGTCTCGAACACTCCCATCGGCCCGTTCCATAACACGGTAGCGGCCTCACGAATCGTTGCGGCGAAAGAGTCTCCGGTGGCGCTGTCGATGTCGTACATGGCCCACGCGTCGGGAATGGCGTCTAGAGGCACCTGACGGACGGCTGCGCTGCCGCTGATCTCCTGAGCTATCGTCGCGCCTTGGGGAAGGATGATCTTGCCTTTCCCGCGCTCCAATAGATCCTTGGCCAATCCTACCTTCTCCGGTTCAACCAACGAATTGCCCACTTGGTATCCCAAGGCCGCGAAGAACGTACACGCCATCGCCCCGCCGATGAGGATCGTATCTACTTTGGGAAGCAAGGCTTCGATC
>JADFIT010000019.1 GCA_022566515.1 Gemmatimonadota bacterium | reverse complement strand
GGAGCATGCGGCAACCCTGATTCGAGGCACGGCGGACCAGGTCGAGCCGGACGGCCTCCCCAACGTCCGCAACATCCCCACGAGCACCCTGCACTTCAACATCTGGTACCACCGCGGCCTGGCATACTACCTCAGCGGTCGCTTCGAGGAGGCTTTGCAGGCCTACCGCGAGTGCCTGCTGGTATCGAAGAATCCCGACGCCCTCGTCGCCACGTCGTACTGGCTCTACATGACCCTGAGGTACCTGGGGAAGGAAACCGAGGCGAATAGAGTTCTCGAATCCATCACCTCCGACATGGACATCATCGAGAACCACTCCTACCACCGCCTTCTGCTGCTCAACCAAGGCCAACTCTCGGAGGAGAACCTGCTGAACCTGGCCAGCGAGGACGACGTGCCCCTGGCGAACGCCACGGTGGGATACGGCATAGGCAAGTGGCATGCTCTCGAGGGCCGGGGGGAGGATGCCGAAAGGGCGTGGCAGACGGTGCTGTCGGGAAGTCAGTGGGCCGCGTTCGGATACATCGCAGCCGAAGCGGAAATCGCCCGAAAAGCCTCGGATGGATAGGCACTGCTCAGTTGACCCCGCGAATATGCGGTGTTTGTTCGGCACACGGCCTATGAATCGCTCCGGGCTGTGATCCACATCGTTGAATCGCCGTAGCCAACACCCTACTGTGAATCACCCTCGATCTGGAGGGGACCACCTAGGGTTGGAAATTCGCGCTCGAGGATTCTGATGCCCGCTACACACGACGCCCAAGACGGGAAGGCCATCGAGACCCCCGCCATGCAGGAGTTGTTCGAGAAGCTGGAGGACGCCGAGAAGGGACGGCAGCATGCAGAGAAGGCCCTCAAGCGTCTCGAGCGGGCAGTCGACACGATGCATATCGGGGTGACGATCACGGATCTAGACGGCACCATACTCTACACGAATCCAGCCGATGCGACCATGCACGGTTACGCGGTAGAAGAGCTCATCGGGGAGAACGTGGACCTACTCGCCGCGCCCGAGCATAGCCGGCTAGCGGTGGAACAGGTGCTGCGGGTGCGGGTCTGGGAGCGGGAGGCTGTCGACGCCCGGAAGGACGGAACCACGTTCCCGGTGCTGCTAATTTCCGACGTGGTTGAGGGCCCAGATGGCCCTGTCGCCATTGTCACGACCTGTGGGAACCTCACCGAGCGGCGGCGGGCCGAGCAACAGCTGATCGACGATGCTCTGCACGATCCGCTCACGGGGTTGGCGAACCGGGCTCTGCTCATCCACCACTTGGAACGCTCGCTGGGGCGCGCGAGGAGACAGAAGAATTACCTGTTTGCCGTCCTGATCCTGAACATCGACCGTTTCCAGGTCATCAACGATAGTCTGGGACACTCCTTCGGAGATCGGTTGCTGGTGTCAGTTGCTCGGCGGCTGCACGCCTGCCTCCGGCCCACCGATGCCTTCGCCCGGCTGAGCGGCGACGAATTCGCCATACTAGCCGAGGACATTTCCAAGGAAATCGGGGCAACGCGCGTGGCCAACCGCATGCGTGGTCTCCTGGCAGCACCGTTCATCATCGACGGGCAGGAGGTATTCGTATCAGCGAGCATCGGGATTGCCGTGAGCAGCAACGGATACACTCAACCCGACCAGCTGCTCCGCGATGCCAACCTCGCGCTGCGTCGTGCCAAGGCACGCGGCGAGTCGAGTCACGAGATCTTCGATACCGTGATGCATCAGAATGCGGTGACGCTGCTACAGTTGGAAACGGACTTGCGCCGGGCGCTCGAGCGACGCGAGTTCCGTACCTTTTACCAACCCATCGTCGCACTGGACACGGGACGCGTCACCGGAATGGAAGCCCTCGTGCGGTGGGAGCATCCAAGTCGTGGGTTGCTGGCCCCGAAGGATTTTCTCGCGGTGGCGGAAGAGACCGGATTGATTCAAGAAATCGGCTGGTGGGTTCTCCGAGAAGCGTGCACGCAGACATGCAAGTGGCAGTCCATGGAGTCGGTGAGTCATCCATTGACGCTCAGTGTCAACCTATCGCGCAAGCAATTCACGCAGCCCGACGCCGTGAAGAGAATCGGCAACATACTCAAAGAGACAGGCCTTGATGCGGAAAATTTGATGCTCGAGATGACGGAAACGGCGATCATGAACGATGCCGAGCCTGCCCTGCGCATGCTCTCCCAACTCAAGGCACTGAATGTCCAGCTTCATATGGATGATTTCGGAACGGGTTACGCCTCACTGAGCTTCCTTCACCGCTTCCCGATCGACACGTTGAAGATCGATCGATCGTTTGTCGTCGACATGGGCACCCGTCCGGGAGCTTCCGAGATCATTCGCACCATCCTGGCGCTCGCCAAGAACTTGAACATGCGCGTCATCGCGGAGGGGATCGAAACAAAGGAACAGCTGACCGAGCTGAAGGATCTGGAATGCGATCTCGGCCAGGGCAACTATTTTTGCCGGCCCTTGGAGCCAGCCGCGGCGACGGCCTTTCTGCGAGATCACCCGCCGCTGGTGTGACGGACGATTACTTTCTCCTACCCATCCTCACGATCGCGTCGAACTCACTCTTCTTCACCGGCTGCACTGAAAGACGGCCTTGCTTCACCAGTACCATATCCTCAAACGACCTGGTGCTCTTGATCTCCTCCAACGACACCAACCGGTCGAACGCCTCGAGAAATTCGACATCTACCATGAACCAGCGCGGACTGTCTTTGGGCGATTTGTCGTCGTAGTACTTGCTCTTCTCATTCCACGCGTACCGATCCGGATAGGCCTCCTTCTTGATCCGGCAAACTCCGGCAACACACGGCGGATTGGCGTTGCTGTGGTAGAACAAGGCCAGATCACCGACGGTCATCCTGCGCATATTGTTTCTCGCCGAGTAGTTTCGCACCCCCTCCCAGCACGTGCTGCCGTCGCGCTGCAAGTCGGCGATGGAGTAGACGTTCGGTTCGGATTTGAGAAGCCAGTAGTTTGCCATGCGTATAAGATAGGGTTCTTCCGGGAATTTCGGGGCAAGTGGCTGAAGGGACAACGTTGCCCTTCCACCCCACCCCAAATCAGCCACAGAACCCACGGACCCCTTCACCCCCAAAGGGGTTTACCGGCATTGCGCGATCTCCCCTGTCCCCGGCTTACACATATGCGTAATACCACATACCGCCGTATGTTTCCACCATGCTCCCACTGACACTCGAAGACTTCACCAAAGCACGCGCGCGCATCGAAGGCCGGGTCCACCGCACGCCGCTCGAGAGTTCCACGTTGCTGGGAAAGGAGATCGGCGCGGAGCTTCACCTCAAATGTGAGAACTTGCAGAAGACCGGATCGTTCAAGGTGCGCGGTGCGCTCAACAAGCTCATGCAACTCGACGGAGAGTTGCGCGCCAGTGGAGTGATAACGGTATCCGCAGGCAATCACGCGCAGGCGCTTGCGTGGGCGGCGACGGAAACAGGCACGCCCTGCACGGTCGTCATGCCGGCGAATGCCTCGAGAATGAAAGCCGAAGCCACTGCCGCCTACGGCGCAGAGGTTTTATTGCACGGTACCATTCACGACCTCTTCGACAAGGCCCATGAGCTGGAACGCGAACGCGGACTCACGTTCATCCATCCTTTCGACGACCCGCAGATCATCGCCGGCGCCGGCAGTGCCGGTCTTGAAATCCTGGAGCAGTGTCCTGCTGTAACGACCATAGTGGCGGCAATCGGCGGTGGCGGTCACATTGCCGGCATAGCAGGTGCCACGAAAATGCTGGGGTCCGGCGTGCGCATCATTGGCGTCGAACCGGTGGGGGCCGACACGATGCGACGGAGCCTCGATGCAGGACACGCAGTTCACACCGATACGGTCAATACCATTGCCGACGGCCTCGCACCGCCGATGGCCGGCGAACTCAACTACGAGTTCGTCAAGGAATGTGTTGATGACGTTGTACTAGTCACCGACGAAGAGATCGTCGAGGCGATGGCACTGCTGTTGTCCCGGGCTAAGCTGCTCACCGAGCCGGCGGGCGCAGCGGCGATGGCGGCCCTCCTTGTGGGACGAATCCAACTGCAACCCACCGACGTGGTCGTTGCCGTGCTTTCGGGAGGCAACATTGGCCTGAAAGACCTCACCAGGCTTCTGGGAGACGCCGCACCGGCGCACTGACGGCACACCCCGGGTCAGAGCCGAAGAGTGAAGCGCGTTCTTTACATAAAAAGCAACCCCGAGCCTGAGGCGACACAGGTCGAGGTTGCAAACTCCCTAAAGGAGTCTCTCTATGGTGACCCGGCAATGCATCTCACCGAAAGAATTAAACCGGGTGAGAGGAAATCAAGGCTGCAGCGCCGGTCATGTTCCTTCCCAGTCGCCCACACGACCAACCTCATATTCCCTCGATGCAAAATCAATATCGATGGGTCTTCGTGAAGCTCCGATGAAGTTACCATGAGAGAACGTGGACGCCACGCCGGGTTCCGGCATCACATCATCGTGGCTAGCGGCCGGGCGATGAGCTTTTCTCGCAGTCCGGGACGCGTCACCCAAATCCATCGCCCCATTGCAGCCACGGAGAGCAGGTTGCCTGTCACGACCGCCAACCACCCACCAAGGGCACCCAGCACCCAGGTGCCGAGCAAGCCTGCGGCACCCAGGAACCCCACCTCCATGATGATGAGCGACATGAAAGCCAGCATCCAAAGCCCCGGCATGCGCTCAACCCGATCCGACATCCAGACAAGCACGGACCCCACCGCGACGAACGCGCCCACGTGCAATACGGTATACCCGGCAACGAGGCCGATCGTGACCTGTACTTCACCAGGACTTGCCGCGCCCAAAAAAAGCGCCGAGCCAAGGGCGGCGGGCGTGAAGAACGGCCTCAAAGCAAAAATGTCGAGGACGAGAAACCAGATCGCGACCGCAGCGGCGCCCACCATGCCGGTGGTGACCCCCTCCACAAGCAACCGATGCTGCTTGATGCCACTCAACCCCAGAGGTTGGTCCACGCCTTCGGCCCGATGCAAGTACGCCATCATCGCCATTCCACCTGCCAGATTCGCCGCAACGACGTGAATCGCGGGAAGAACAGCGACTAGCTGAGCATCAGTGGCCAGAAAGGCTCCGTAGTGAACTGCGTTCAGTACGCCCAATCCAAAGATGACGCCGTGGCGTAGCGCCGGCTTGATACCCAACACCTTCATCCCCGCAGCAGCTCCAACACCCAGGAGTACGAAAATTCCGTAGTGGAGCAGGCTGTATACCACCAACACTCCTATGGTCGCTGTAACCGCTTGACGGTGGAGGAGCGCACCGGCGAGAGCCGTGGGAGTGGCCAGCGGCTCTCCAGCCATCACGTCGAGCGCTAAAAACCAGAACATCACTACGGCACCGGCTATCGCACCTCCTACCGCACCATGAACCAAATGGGGATTCCGAGATTGCACCGATTACCTCCCGATCGTGGCGACCGCATTCCAGCCGCTGACCCTTGGATTACTTGACCGGCGAAATTTAAAGATTGATTCATATAACGCCGCCCGCATCATGCGCCAGGGGAACCCGATGTCCCGGCCACGTAAGCTCTGGCTCCTGATGCGGCCGAGACATCGGTAAGATCATCATTTACAATCACTTACGGTCATTATCCACGATTACGTCCGCACCAGCAAAATCTCAGTCGCAATTGAGAAGGGGATAGATTCGCCCGACTCCGTACTATGTGGAGCGACCAAAACCCTACTCAGATCACAGTTTCTGGCCTCCTGACTCCCCAGATTAGTGGAGCGGGCCTAGCGAGGCACCGTACGGCGGGTGCATCATTTACCCCGTCGGCAGCCTCGCCTCGGGCTGTGTGAAGGCAGCATGGGCTTCGATCTCCGGGCACCTGTTAGTAGATGAGTCTGATTGCAATAATCTCAGTCCTCCTGCGCGCGGTAGCGTTGGGATGGGCGGCCGTCGGCTTATGGCGACTGCGCGACTGGCATATGGCGCCGTTGGTGCTGCTGTTGGCAGTCTCCTTGGCACCGGTCGCTCTCGGCGGTAGCGAGCCCTTTGCCCTGAGCGGGGCCGGCGTCTGGACTGGAATAGCCGCGCTGTCCCTCAGCGCAGCGACTCTCGTAGCGGTGATCCTCTTCTCCCGTGCGTTGAAGGAGCGCCACCTTCTCAAGCGCGAAGCGGCACTTCTGGGACAGGTATTCCATCACTCTCCCGAAGCGATCGCGTTGCTGGACCGGGAAGATCGGGTGTTGCGGGGGAACGCCGAATTCATCCGCTTGTTCGGCTGCTCCGCAGACGAAACGTGCGAAGACTTCATCGCTCCTCCGGAAGGCGGTTGGGACGGGGCCCTTCCGAAACGGGCCCTCGCAGTCGGCGAAACGGTAACCGAGGATTCCGTCCGCCAACGAAAGGACGGAACGCAGCTTCCCGTGTCCATCACCCGCACCTCAATTGAAGCCAATGGAGGGGAGATCGTTGCGTTTGGCATTTACCGTGACCTCGGCTCCCACAAGCACACGGAGAACGCCCTCCGGAAGAGCGAAGAGAAGTCTCACACGATCCTCGACCACATTGACGACGGCTACTACGAGTTGGACGCGTCGGGCAAGCTCATCGCCCTCAACCGCGCGCTCTGCAAGATTCTCGGCTATGCACCCGAGGAGCTGCTTGGCATGGACGGGAGGAAATACCTCGATGCGGAAAACGCTGGGAAACTCAACGAGCTGTTCGAGTGGATCGACCGCGGCGGCGCGCCGACCGGCGCCGTCGACTGGGAGATCATTCGCAAGGATGGTGTACGTCGGTTCGTAGAGGGATCGGTCTCACCGATTCGGACTAGCGACGGCGAGCTGGAGGGATTTCGCGGCATTGTGCGTGACGTCTCGGAACGAAAGGCCGCCGATGACGTGATGCGTCGCCAGTGGGGCGCCATCGAAGCGTCGATGGACGGCATGGCAATCGTGGACGGTGGGGGACGAGTGGAATACGCGAACGACGCGATCGTGAGCATCTACGGATATAGCAGCGCTGCCTCTCTCCTCGGCAAGAGCTGGAAGATGTTCTACAGCGGAGACGATCTGACGCGAGTCGACGAGGAAATCCTCCCCACGGTTCAGGAAACGGGCCACTGGCGGGGTGAGGTATATGGTACGCGGCAGGATGGAACGACGTTTCCCCAAGAAATCTCTCTTACCCAACTAAAGGACGGCGGGCTCACGGTGGTGGTACGCGACATCACCCAGCGCCACCTCGACGAAAAGGCGCTTCGCGACAGTCAAGAGCGCTATGCACTGGCTGTGCGCGGCGCCAATGACGGACTGTGGGATTGGAATCTCCGGACGGGCAACATCTACTATTCGTCTCGCTGGAAAGCCCTGATTGGTTACGCCGACGACGAAATAGGAGCGGCCCCGGACGAGTGGCTCAGTCGCGTGCACCCGGATGACATCGAGATCCTCCAAGCCAAGATCTCGGCGCACGTGGGAGGAGCGAGCGAGCACTTCGAAAGCGAACATCGGCTACGCCACAAAGACGGACAATACCGGTGGTTGCTGTGTCGCGGCAGTGCTCTCAAAGACCAAAACGACGTGGTCTACCGTATAGCTGGATCGTTGTCTGACATTACGGATCGCAAGCAAATTGAGGAGCGACTCCGCCACGACGCCTTTCACGACGCGCTGACCGGATTGTCCAACAGGGCGCTCCTCATCGACCGGTTGAGCCACGCTTTGACCCGCGTGAACCGGCGCGGTGATTACATCTTCGCGGTGCTCTTCCTGGACCTCGATCGCTTCAAGATGATCAACGACAGCCTGGGTCACACGCTGGGCGACCAGTTGTTGGTGACCGTCGCAAGGCGGTTGCGCGAGTGTGTCCGACCCGACGATACCGTCGCGCGCCTCGGGGGTGATGAGTTCGTCGTTCTCCTGGACGGTGTGCAAGACGTGGAAGAGGCGTCCACCATTGCAGATCGTATCCAGAAGTCGCTTATGAGCCCGATTAGCCTCGGCGACCACGAGGTTGTAACGTCGGCCAGCATCGGCATAGCGGCCAGTTCGCGCAAATACGAACATCCCGAGCAAATCTTGCGGGACGCCGATCTCGCCATGTACCGCGCGAAGACGTTGGGCAAATCGCGCCAGGAAATCTTCGACGGCGACATGCAGCATCACATGCTCCTTCGCTTCGAATTGGAGAGCGATTTGCGCGGCGCTCTCGATCGTGGCGAACTCAGCGTCTACTACCAACCTATCATCTCCATCTCAGACGGAAGCGTTGTGGCCTTCGAAGCCCTCGTGCGCTGGAGCCACCCAGAGCGTGGCATGGTCCCCCCAAGCATTTTCGTACCGATCGCCGAAGAAACCGGGCTCGTGTTACCGATCGGAGACTGGATTCTGGAAACGGCCTGCCGCCAGATGAAGGAGTGGTTGCCAAATCTACCGGCCGATCGACTGGTCTCGATGCACGTCAACCTGTCTGGACGCCAGTTCCGGCACCCCGACCTCGTGGAGAACGTACGCGCCACCCTCGAGCGCGTCGGACTCGAGCCGAGCCGACTGGGGCTGGAGATCACCGAGAGTGTCGTCATGGATAACGCTGCATCTGCCGCGGAAAGGCTCGAACAGCTGCGGTCGGTGGGCGTCCAACTACAGATCGATGATTTCGGAACGGGGTACTCATCGCTGAGTTATCTTCACCGGTTCCCGATAGACACGCTCAAGATCGACCGCTCCTTCATCCGTGACATGTTGAGCGACCGAAAGAACATAGAGATCGTTCGGTCGATCACCGCCCTCGCCCATGAACTCGGCATGCGGGTAATCGCCGAAGGTGTCGAAACCGCGGACCAACTAGCGCAACTCCGCGAGTTGGGCTGCGAACGTGCACAGGGTCATTTCTTCTGTGAGGCCGTGCCGCCCAACTCGCCCAGCTTGTTCCCAATGGACGACATGGCAAGTCATATAGCCTAGCCATCCTTCGAATCTCACACCACTTTCGTTGTCGTTCGGGGGCCGCTTACTCAGCGCCGTAGCGCCCGCTGTTGGGCGCATCCGGTCACATAAGGAACGGGGGCCATCATGCGACAGACTATTCTCGTTACCGGTAGCAGCAGCGGGTTCGGCCGCCTCACCGTTGAAGCACTCGCCCGCCGCGGGCACACCGTGTTCGCTGCCATGCGGAGCATGGACGATAGAAACGCCGCCTGCTCCAGCCAGCTACGCGAACTCGCCGGGGCTCTGCCTGGTACGATCGAGCCGCTCGAGATGGACGTGACAGATGACACGTCGGTGGGAGCTGCCGTTGATGCGCTTTTTCAGGAAACCGACCAATTGGACGTGGTCGTAAACAATGCGGGTATCTTCACCGGGGGCGCCCTCGAGGCATACCCCGTGGAGCAGATTCGCCAAATCTTCGACACCAATGTGTTTGGCGCCTTGCGCGTCAATCGCGCCGTGCTCCCCCACATGAGAGAGAAGGGATCGGGCCTGCTGGTGCACGTGTCGAGCGTCGCCGCCCGCACACCCTTTCCATTCAGCGTGCCGTATGCAGCGACCAAGAGTGCACTCGAGACGTTCGCCGAAGGTTACCGTTACGAACTCGCCACGCTGGGCATCGACTCCGTCATCATCGAGCCGGGAGCGTTTCCCACCTCGGTATTCCGGAACAAGGTCGTACCGGCCGACCGAGATCGTCGGGCGGAGTACGCGCCCCTGGCCGAACTCGAAGCACAAGTCCTCGGTGGCCTCGAGGCCTTCGTGGCCAGCGATGAAGCCCCGAACCCCCAGGACGTAGCCGACACGATCGTCGGTCTGATCGAGACGCCTGTGGGACAGCGACCGCTGCGAACCGTCGTGGATCGGATGGGCGACGGGGTCAGGCGGATCAACGAAACTGCCGCTCGCGTTCAGCGGGAAACCCTCGAGGGAGCCGGGCTACTACATCTCCTGGAAGTGAGTGCTAGCCCGCTCGAGGAACAGTAATTCTCGTAGGAGCGATCCCCATTTCTTCGAGGAAACGACTCCCCCCAGATTCCCTACCGCTCCGCCGGTCAACTCTCGTGAGTACCAGGCGATCTTCAGCCCGCGTCATACCCACGTACAGCAACCGTCGCGCCTCTTCAATCTCCGACTGACGATTCTCTTTCGCGGCGTAATAGCCCGGTATTTGATAATCCTCCACACCAACCACGTACACACGCGAGAATTCCAGTCCTTTGGTGGAGTGGAGAGTGAGCAGATTGACACGGTGCGGATCGACTTCTGCACCTTGCGATGTCGAGAGCGCAACTCGTTCGAGAAAAGATCGAACGCTCTCATCCAGCGATTCGGCACCGCTGGCGTCAATGAGTGCTTGCAGCCGCGCCATTGCCACGGGATACCGCTGCGCCGCATCCTTGGTCGTTCGTATCTTGTCCATCAGCTCCTTGCCTCCAAGGCGCTTGATCAATTCTTCTACCGTGGGAGCAGCCGCCGCACCAGTTCGCTCCCGCTCGGCTTGGTAGAACTCCAGACAGTCCGAGAATCGGCCGAGCGCGAACGGCCGGGCGATCTCCTCCAGAATCTTGTGCTCTTCGGACTTCTTTTCCTCCGAATCGAGCGCCAGTCCGAGCCCGAGATAATCGAGCAAGTTCACTAGCGTTGACTTGCGTGACCGAATCACTTTTTGCTTGCCCAACTGACTGCAGACGGCAGCGAGCGTCTCTGCATCATCCAAGGCATGATGCTCCCGGCCCGTGCTCACGCCGAACCGATCAGCGAGATCTGTCAGGCGGGCACTGTCCTCGTACAACGAACGCGCAAGGGGCAAGGTGTCGAAGAAGACCATGGTCCCCGTCCCACCCAAGGGGCCGGCGACCCGCCTGAGAACCGGCACATCGAATCTCTGCCCGTTGTGGGCTACCAGCACGTCGTCGCCCACGAACTCCCGGAATCTAGGCCACACGTCGGCGAACACCGGTGCGCCACTGAGGTCCTCCTGAGAGTAGCCATGAACTGCACGGGCCCCTGACGAAATGGGGCGCGTGGCACAAACCAGTGAGTGAAATCGATCCACCACCTTTCCGTCACGCACCTTGACCGCACCGACCTCAACTATCTCGCATTCCGAAACGTCTCTATCGGTCGTCTCCAGGTCAAAAGCAACGTAATCCTCCAGCACTTCCTCAAAATCGCGACTCTGAATGAGCTGGAGGGCCTTGAACAAACAAAGCGCCAAGCCAAGGGCCCCGCCCTCTCCCGGCTGAAGCAACATGTCGTCAACAGAAGGTTCGACGTCGCCGTCAACACCAGCGACCGCCGTTGAGATCCCGGCGGAGACCAACATGCCACGTAGCGCAATCTCCAATCCTCGCTGTGGTTTCACCTGGATGCGAGCACTCCTGGCCATGGCGTCTATCAACCGCTCGGCCAGCTTCACTACTTGAGGATGACCCGCGGGATCGCTCAACTCATCATGGCGCTCTTCGAGGGCGTTGCGATACTTGCCCACCCTTTGCGCCAGGAGTTCTTCCACGAAGCCGCCAAGAGTAGAGTGCGCCTTGTAGAGGGCGCCCAGATTCTCAACATGATAGATGAACCGCCATGCTCTTCTCGCATCCGGATCGGCCTTGGGACGTTGCCGTGCAAACGTGCGCATCGTGGCGATCAGGTTCTCTTCGCTCGCAGCCCCCGCGCGCACCTGAGCTATCAACGAATCCGACAGCACCTGCTCGGCGAACACATCCACAGCAATCGGATCATCCGGCATGCTCACCAGACGCAACGAAGCAACGACATATCTGATGACCTTGTCGTCGCTCAACGACCGCCCCCTTGCAAAGCGACACGGAATACCATTGCGAACCAGCCACTGCTCGAGCTGCTCGCCTACTCGATGCTGGCGGTAGAGGAGAGCGTAATCTCCCCACGTTCTTTCCCCGTCGCTTTCGCGGTCCGCAATGAGATCGGCAAGGAGCCACGTACTCTCCGCCGCTTCGTCTTCAAAGGAGTATGCGGTCACGACGTGCCGAGATTCTTTCTCAGCACGCAGATGCTTGTCGAAGAGGGTCGGGTTCTGCGCCACGAGTGCTCGCGCCACCTCGAAAATCTGCCGCGAGCAACGGCGGTTCCTGTCCAGCACAATCGGCTCCAGAATATCGAACTCGTCCTGGAACCGGACGAGGATTTCCGGATCCGCACCGGTCCACGAGAAAATTGACTGCTCTTCGTCGCCCACAGCGAAAAAGTTGCCGTGGTCTCGGACGAGCTGCTTTAGGATGAAGTACTGGGCTGGGTTGAGGTCCTGGAACTCATCCACGAGCACGTAGTCCCACCGAGAGGCCACCAACCGCGCTATTTCTCGGTGCTTCTCAAGCAGTTCGGCAGTGCGCGCTATGATGCCATCGAAGTCGAGCATGTTTCGGCGGGTGAGGATTGCGTTGTAACGCAAGAACACCGTCTCGTCCTCAGCAGACAGCGGATGATGCTGAAGCCGGTGGCGGCCGAACAAAGTCAGGAGACTGAACCGCCTGCGGGAATACACTCCGATACGCCGCAAGACCGATTGCTGGTAGCTCTCGTCTGCGATCCCAAACCCTCGCGCCAGACCGATGGACTCCCCATGCTCGCGCAAGATCGTCACACACAGCGAGTGAAGCGTGCCTCGGGTAACATTTTCTGCCCGAGGTCCCAACGTATGCTTGAGTCGGGCGGCAATCTCCTCTGCCGCCTTGTTGGTGAAGGTCACCGCGCAGATGCGCTCCGGCGGCATCGCCTCTTTCGTGATGAGGTGGACGACACGGCCGATGAGACAAAAGGTCTTTCCAGCCCCGGGACCTGCTATGACCAGAACGGGCCCCATCCCCGACTCGATGGCGCGGCGCTGAGCGGCGAGTGGTTGGTGAAACACCTACACCTTCCTCGTCTTCCACCTACCCCGCCGGAACAGTACCGCGCTGACCACGGCGAGCGAGGAGAAGGCAATGGTCAAGGCGAAAAATACTCCTCGCGCTTCAATCCCAAACGGATGGGCCAACGCGTAAGCCAAGGGGAGTTCGAGAATCCAAAAACAGCAGAGGTTGATGATGGTCGGCGTCCATGTGTCACCCGCTCCGTTGAACGATTGCGTGAGTACCATGCCGTACGCGTAGAAGAGAAAACCGGTACTCACAATGCGCAAACAACTAACAGCATAATTGGCCGGTCCCGGATCGGACGTAAACACGCCTACGATTTCCGGTGCAAAGATGATGAACAGCAACCCAATAGCGCCAAGAAATATCATGTTGTAGAACGCCGCAATCCATACGGCGCGTTCCGCGCGCTCCGGCTTCCCTGCACCCAGCGCTTGTCCCACCATCGTGGCCGCAGCATTGCTCATGCCCCAACTAGGAAGAAGCGCGAAGATGATCACTCGGATCCCGATGGTGTATCCCGCCAACGCATCGCTGCCGAACGCCGAGAGGATCCGAATCAGCCCGATCCAACTCGCCGTACCCACGAACACTTGGAACGTGCCGGCGCCGGACAACCGCATGAGCTGCCACATGACGTGGAGGTTGACACTTATCTGATTAGCCACAACCCGAACACGACCTGACGCTCGAGACAGCGCATAAAACTGGAACAACACGGCCGTGCCACGCCCGATATTGGTGGCGATGGCTGCACCCCTTATGCCCAGTTCCGGGAAGGGACCCAGACCAAAAATGAGCATCGGATCGAGTACGATATTGATACCGTTGGCCAACCACAGTACCCGCATCGCCGTCGTCGCGTCCCCAGCCCCTCGAAAGATAGCGTTAATCAGGAACAACAGGAGGACTGTCGCATTACCGCCAAGCATGATTCTCGTATAACTCACGCCGGGAGCGATCATCTCCGGTGTGGCGCCGATCGCCCTCAAGAGATGGGGTGCGAAGATAGCCCCGACGACTCCCAGCACGACTGCAATTGCAACGCCAACTCCGATCGCCTGTACGGCCGTGCGGGCAGCACCGTCCGGATCATTTTCTCCGATCCGACGCGCAACCATTGCCGTTACACCGATGCTCAATCCCATCGCTACGGTGTACACCAACGTCATCATCGTTTCGGTGAGACCCACCGTCGCAACCGCTTCCGCACCGAGCCGTGACACGAAAAAGATATCGACCACGGCGAAGATCGACTCCATCACGGTCTCGAGCACCATCGGCACCGCTAGAAGGAGAATCGACCGACCGATTGGACCGGAGGTATAGTCCTGCTTCGATCCCCTGATTGCTTCGCTCAGCGCGGGCCAAAGCCGGAAGGGTTTAGGTGGGGCGTGCATGGTGAAGGGAATGTACCCGAGCGGGTCTGTCGAACCTACCGAACGACTCGCGTCCTTACATCGGAGATCTCCACTAGCGATCGAGCCTGAGGTTGAGGAAATTGAAGGCGACCCTTGCCCCCGAGGTTCCGGTGAAGCGAGTTCTCACTGTCGACCACATTCTGCTCCTCATGCTCGCCTTCGTGCCGCTTGCCTTGGTGCTGGACTTCGCGATTCACGCCAGTGGAATCGTGGTATTCATCGCGTCAGCCGTCGCCATCATTCCCTTAGCCGGATGGATGGGCCGAGCCACGGAGCACTTGGCATCACATGTCGGAGAAGGAGTCGGCGGACTCCTCAACGCAACCTTCGGAAACGCCGCCGAGTTGATCATTGCGATCGTAGCGTTGCGGGCCGGATTGCACGACCTGGTAAAGGCCTCGATCTCGTGGCGATCATAGGTAACGCAGCCGAGCACTCGACCGCCGTTGTCGTGGCCCTCAAGAACAAGATGGACCTGTCCATCAACATTGCGGTCGGGTCATCGCTGCAGATAGCACTCTTCGTGGCCCCAATGCTCGTCTTCCTGAGTTACTTCATCGGCCCGCAGCCCATGGACCTGCTGTTTACCACCATGGAAGTCGTGGCGATCGCCGCGTCAGTGGGGATCATGGCCGTCATCTCACAGGATGGAGAAACGCACTGGATGGAAGGCGTACAGCTTCTCGCCGTGTACGCAATCCTGGCGGTGGCGTTTTTCTTCGTCCCTGCGTGACCGAGCAAGTGGCGCGATATCCGGCTACATCTTCATGAAGCTTCGTTCAACCTGGCCACACACTTCATCCCAAGCTCATCGGCCAAACCGGTCCGGAGTAAAACGCTATCAACAGAGCCGCACCAGCCATCGCCATGTCTTTCATGAAGTGCGCCATTTCATTCATCCGAGCGGCGGGATCGGTCTCCTTCCAGAACGCGTGCATGATCATAGCTGTGGGAAAGAGGAAGAGCGCGATCAGCCCCGCCCCAATGAACCGGTGCCATCCGAGAAGTACCAGCACTCCGCCCACCATGATCATGAGTCCGCTTACAACTGTCAGCGCCTTGGGTGCAGGCACTCCTTTCGATTTCGCGTATGCGGACATGTCGTTGAGCTTCATGAGATGGTTCATACCGCTCATGATGAACATCATGGAGAACAGCACCCGTCCCACCACGTGAATCGCGGTGCGGAAACCGTCGGAAACCAGGAAATCCATTGCCGACCTCCTCAAATGTGTCTGGAGCAAAAAGGTGGTTCATTTGGCACGCAGAGAATGCGGCTTCGAGGAGGCCCACGCAAGAGCAACGACATCTTCACTGCAACAAAAAAACGGCGTGACCGGGATTCGGCATCGCCTCTGAAAAGCTGGGCTACCTGACAGGCATCACTCGATCTCCCACCACCCTACTTGGCCCAAGAACTGGCACCGTGGGCACTCAGCCTCCACTTCGTGCGAATGAGGGTCACAACTTTGGGGCTATTTCCGACGCTTGACCACCTCGACTTCCGGATAACGTTGGGCGAGCCGCTCCAGCTCGCCGGCATTGGCCTGACCGGCCTGGACCGCTAGGAATCTCACCACATACGTGCGGACGATGTCCACAACGCGGCTGGGGTCGATAACCCCGGCCGCACTCCGGGGCTCGCCAAACACCACGGGCAAATCTGAGAAGTGGTTGCCCCGGGATCCCGCAATCGAAAAGACGTAGCTCCCCTCCGGCGCCCGGCTCATGAGGGTATCCCGGTAGGCATCCAACCGCTTCATGAAGGTCCTGAACTGCACCGCCGACGCGCTGAGATTCCGAGCCGCCGATGCGCTGTCCATCGAGGAGCGATCCTGGAGCATCCACAAGACCGGGACATTCAGAGAAAACCCTGTGTGAATGGTATGCGCGGGACCGTCCAGGTTGATCACGGCCTTGATGCGCGGGTCGATCTGGCCTGCGAACAAGGCCGCCGACCCACCGAGCGAGTGGCCCGCTGCAACAATGTGGGAGAGATCCAGCCGGCCACCAAAGAATTCCGTCGGTACACGATGTTCGGCGGCGAGTTGATTGATGACGAAGATGATATCCGCGGCCCACTCCGTGATCGCCTCCCCCAAGAATCGGTCCGCCTCCGGCGTGATTTCAAACGCGGAACGCCACGATCGGTGTAGCGGTTGGGCACCTCTCCTGCCTAGAACCGTCGCAGCACTGCCAAAGCTGTGGTTGACCGAAGCTACCAAGTAGCCGTAGCTGGCCAGCTCTTCCGCCAGCACCGTGTAATGCATGGGAAGCGACCCGAGTCCGTGCGAGAAGACGACTACTCCAAAACGAGCTGGCTGGCGTGCAAGAGCCGGTTCGACAGTCGAATTCGTGTTGACAGCACGGACCCGTGCTGCGTAGTCGGATCCCATGACACGTTCCGTGCGGTCGATGTTGGGGACATAGGGCGTTGGCGATCGCCCGGAACGCAACGCCGCCGGATACCACACGTACACGTCGAGCCGGCGAAGATCGTGCGGATCACCCGTGAAGTGCTCCTGGCGCGTCGAGTCCGTCCAATGCCTGATGGTAGTACCCACACCGAACGGACCAGTAGGCCGCGGGAGCTGGTCAACTTGAAACCCGCTAGCGGTACCGGCGCCGGGGCCAAGAAAAGCAAGAAAGACACCTAGCGCAGTGGTGTAAGGCTTCATCGACCGCCGCCCCTTACTCCTCGATATGCTCGACGCGGAAGTAAAGCTTCTGAGGCGGTTCGGGGAAAAAGAAGTTCAAGAGGAAAAGCCTCCCGCTGAGCTCGCCTTCCACTCCGGTCAACCGATAGCGAGGCCCCCCCGGTTCGGTCTCCACCAGCACCAGTTCACCATCCCATTCCGGAAACGAACCGCTGGAAAAGCTGAGCCGGAATTCCCTCACGTTTTCCATGTGCTTTCGTGCCAATACTATGTCGAGCATCTCCGGGATGCCCCGGGCGAACGGCTGAGCGATCACACCCGCGGGCGGAAAGTCAAAAACCCAGGAGCCCGATACTCTGTATGGCTCGACGACTATCTGTTCGGTGGTGGCAGTCTTGTTCATTTTTTCGCCAGGAGTCGCTTTGCTCTCTTGATTATGTCACCCGGTGTCTCACCAACCTCCGATGGGAATGTAATTCCCTCACCTTGAATCCCCCACACGACCGTGACTCCCGCTGGAACTGTCTCCGCTTGCGCGGTGGCGTCGTGCACGATGTAGGTCCTTCCTCGATAGTCGAACGGTATCTGCCCGTACACGATCAGCTCCGACGGGTGCACGCCGAGGACCGCGGCCAACCGATCCAACGTCTCGAAATCCACCCCTGTCGTGGAACCCGATTCAATGCGCGAGATGGTGGACTGGGGCATCCCGCACAGCTTCCCGAGTTGCACCTGGGTCAAGCCTTTCGCGATACGGAGTTCCCGCAGACGAATCTGGACCGGAGACATGCCGAAATATATAGCGTAACCGCATATTGACAATATCAGCTATAAGCTATATTATATTGTGTACACGCTATATTCGCGAGCTAGAACGATTGGCCGACGGACCTGGAGGATCTTATGAGCACCAATAGCCACTTGAGTCGCGGCCGGTTTCATGCCGCCACCATCGTTGCGGTGTTGACCTGCTCCACCGGTTCCCTGGCGGCGCGCCAGGTGAGAGAGGACGGGCTCAGGGTCCTGGACGACACGACCATCGTCCAGCAAGTCGAGCTTCTCGACGGCACGAAGCTGTTCGGCCGGATCGCCCGAATCGACGGCACTCAAATTCTCTTTCGCACAGTGGGTGGACTCGAGATCGGCTTCCAACGCAGGGACGTGAAGCAGGTGCGCGTGGTTCGGGGCCAACGATATCGCGGAGAATTCTGGCCGGCAGATCCCAGCGACAGCCGGTTGTTCCTGGCCCCGACTGCACGAGTACCCGGCCAAGGACACGGGTACGCCGGAGTGTACGAGCTGGTCGTTCCCTCGTTCGGCGTGGGTATCGGCAAGATGGGAATGATCTCGGGTGGGTTCTCCGCGATTCCCGGGATCGATTTGGAAGACCAGCTCTTCTACATCGCCCCCAAGCTGCAGCTCCTCAGCTCCGAATACGTCCAGGGGGCGGTAGGCCTCTTCTGGGTGAAACCAGGCACCTCAGAGGAAAGTGTCGGGATGGTTTACACCGGCATCACGGCCGGTGACTTTAGGGCCTCATTCTCGGGCGGTATCTCGTTCCCGTTCGGTTCCCGGAGCGGCTTCAGCGAAGATCCACTCCTGATGCTGGGGGGCGAGGTGCGGACCAGCAAGGACGTGAAGTTCATCACGGAGAACTGGATCGTCCCCGGAGAGGGGACGGCCATCTTGAGCTTCGGGTTCCGCAGAATCGACAGCCGTCTCACTGTGGAGGCGGCAGTGGCAACCAGTACGAAAGGCGGGGGGTTCCTGCCGCTGGTGAACTTCTCGATCGCGTGGTAGGAGAGAGATCGGGAGTGGGGAGTGGGGAGTCGCGGGCGACGCAACAGCGACATTCCTCTAACTGCCTTCTAGCTCCTTCTTCCTTTCCAGCCAACTGACACCTTCCGTCATCCACGCCGGCGCCTCGTCTCCCTTCAGGTAGTGGCCGAGCCACTGGAGGATGCGGCGCTGATAGTCCATTTGGTTCTCCTTTTTCCGGAGTCCATGGTCTTCACCCGGGTACACCAGCATCACGAAATCCTTTTTCCCCGCGCGCCGGGCGTAGTTGTAGAACTCCACACCTTGCCGCCAGTCCACGGTGCCATCCGCATCACCGAACATCATCAGCATCGGAGTGTTGAGCTGATTAACGAAAGCGGCGGGCGAGTTGCGGACGTGGGCCTCGAAGTCCTCCCAGAACGGCACGCCCATGCGTGCCTGACCCGTCTCCCAGTGACCCGTTTCCGGAAGACCTGGCCGCCAGTGGATCGCGCCCATCATGCTGAGGAAATTGGTGAGCGGCGCACCAGCTACCGACGCTGCAAAAATGTCGGTCTGGGTCGGGATATACGTCGCCTGGTATCCGCCCCAGGAGTGCCCCACCAAACCGATCCGCTCGGGATCGGCCACTCCGCGATCCACAATCACCTTCACCGCTCCCACCACTGACTCCACGGCAGAGCGCCCGGGGTCGCGGTCCCGGTAGACGATGTCCGGGAGCAGCACGACATACCCCTCGTTGAGGAACACCGAGAAGTTGTAATAGCTCCTCTGAGACGGAACGACGTACGAGTGCACGCGTGGCGAGAGAATTTCGTACGTGTACACTATCATGGGGTACTGCTTCGACGCATCGTAGTTCGGCGGATAGAGCAAGGCCGCCTGAAGCTTCCTGTCTGTCGTGCTCTCGAAATCCACAAGCTCGGAGTGCCCCCAAGCGAAGTCCTCTTGAAACGGATTGGTCTCGGTGACCTGTCGTGCGTTGCTCAAATCGGGGCCGGCTACGAAATAGTCCGGTGAGTCATCGAAGTGTTGCATTCCATACGCGAACACATCCGCGTCCTCCGCACGCACCAGGCCTCTCACGAGCTTGTCTTCAAACACCAGCCGCTCCGGCTCGCGCCCGATTCGCATCTTGGCGAAGCCGTATTTCTTGGTCCACTCGCCGTAGAGGCTGAGATAGAGCGTCTCGTCGGGATCGATGCTCTCCTCTTCCCGATCCAAGCGCACATACCTGTGAATCACCTGAGCGTCGGCGCCGCTCGTGAGACGATCGACTCCCGACCCGTTGGGTGAAAGCTTCCAGATGTCATACTTGTCGTAGACCAAGACCGAACGGTCGCCTTTCGTCCAGCCGGCTATGCCATGGGGCGGGTACTGTTCCACCGGGTAATCATATTCCTCGTTGGCGAACATCGCGGGCACGCCCTCAGTGAGGTTGTGATGCTCGTCCTCCCGCACGTCGTACGTCCAAAAATCCTTGCCTTTGAAATACAGCAGGTAGCGGCCCGTCGAGCTGCCACCGTAGAAGTGACGTACGCGCTCGATGATCCTCCTTCGTTCACCGGTCTTGATGCCAATCAGATAGATGTCGTTATACCTGCGTCCGAACATGGTTTCGAAGGCGTACGGCGCATTCCCTGTTTCGGTCGCAAATAAATCGCCCTCCAACACCTCCACACTCTCCCTGAAATCCGTGCCCAACTGGATGAAGCGATTGGAGTCGAGGTGCCATACCGCGAGCAGCGTGCGCTGGAGGTCCCGCTCTTCCTGTGACCGTTGCATTGGAATGATGCGGAAGTCACGAGCGTGCCATATTTGAACGTCGGATTTCTTTTCCTTTTTCTTGCTGTCGGCGTCGCTCGCTTCTTCGGTGGCCGTGGTGTCGGCATCGGCTTTCTCTTCTTCT
Organism: Gemmatimonadota bacterium; assembly: GCA_022566515.1. GTDB lineage: Bacteria > Gemmatimonadota > Gemmatimonadetes > Gemmatimonadales > GWC2-71-9 > B3T1B10. The sequence continues at coordinate 14,132 of JADFIT010000019.1, read as the reverse complement.
TTCTTGTCTTCCCTCTCAGGGGAGCGTTCACGCGTCCGGAGACCGAAGTAGATCGCCGATCCATCCTCCGCCCACCGCAAGGTCCGCTGCTCGGCGACGCGCATGTCATCAGGGAAAGCCTCTATTTGAGAGGGCTCGAACTCTCGCTTCGACAACCGCCCCGAGCCGAGGTCGACCCAAACCAGAATTGCGTGGGTGTCTTCCTCGAACGCGTCGTCCTCGCTATTGCGAAGCACAGCCAGATCGTCTGCGTCCTCACGCCAGGCCAAACCCCGATAGACCGACGTGGACGACTCGAGCACGTGAAGCGATCCGGTGGCCGGATCGTAAAGGTGCACACCGTTGCCGGTACCAGTCTCCGTTTCGATCGTCATCGCCAGCAGTGTTCCGACCTCGGCCCACGCGAAAGCCGACACGTTGCCGAAGTTGGAGATCGTACCGCTTGCGAGATCGCGGATCAGCAGATCGGCCACGCTCCGCTCGCTTCCCTCTGGCTGATACGCTCGCATAGCGAGGTACTCGCCACCCTCGCTGAAAACGAACGAAGCGACGTCGTCTACTATCGTCTCATCGCCGGCAGCCAGGTCTAGGACCCCCAACTTGTTGCGGATCGGTTTTTCCTCTTCGGCCAGCCGCTCGCGTTCATCCGGCGACACGCCGATTGAGTACGCCAGCCAGCGCGAATCTTGCGAGAAGCGGGGTGCAGAGCCGTACTCCACCACACGGGTGGTGTCGCGTGTTAGGCTCCGGATGCGCAACTCGTTTTCCTCGTTGACCCGACGGATCGCATATGCGAGCCACTTGCCGTCGGGCGACAACGTAGGCTGGCCCAGCGACTCCCATTGGCCGTAGTCGGCGGGCTTGACCACGGGTTTCTGCTGGGCGGTGGCCGCAAGGGGCGATGCGAGAAGCGTGGCAGAGAGAATGCACAAGATTGTACGTGTCATGGCGGCATGCTCGAATGTGTCGTTGGCAGGGGAAATGATGGTGTAAGGATATCGTGGGGTCAGCCGGATAGCCACGCATCGCTGACCGGGTTGGGCTTTGCTCCGCCTCGTCTGCCCCCACCCCCGCGGCCGTCCTTGTACAGCCGTGTAGTCCGCTCCATCTTTTCCTCACGGAACGCAGCCACAACGGATCATAGCAGTCCCGGAACCGGAGAATCCCATGAAAGTCCCGACTGTCGCCCTTGCCGCCTTGCTCTTCGTGATCCCCACAACTCAGCAGGTCGAGCCGGTGGCCGACGACCCGCGGGTCAAGGACGCGTTGAACCTGCTGGACGTGTGGTTCGACGCCCAACAGGCGTACCACAACATCCCGGGGATCTCAGCCGCGGTGGTGTACGATCAAGAACTGTTGTGGAGCCGGGGCTTCGGGTATGCGGACGTTGCACGGAAGATCGAGGCGACACCCACGACGATTTACAGCATCTGTTCCATATCGAAGCTCTTTACCAGCGTGAGCGTCATGCAGCTTCGCGACCTGGGACGCCTGCGCCTCGACGACCCGGTGAGCGATCACCTTCCCTGGTTCGACATCGAGAACACGTACCCGGAGGCGCCTCCAGTAACGATACAAGGGCTGCTAACTCACTCGTCGGGACTGCCGCGGGAATCGGACTACCCCTACTGGACCGACCCGTTCGATTTCCCGACGCACGATCAGATCGTGCAACGGATCGCCCACCAGAGCACGCTCTACCCCGCCGACCGCATCTTCCAATATTCGAACTTGGGGCTCACCCTGGCCGGCGAAATCGTGGCTCGCGAATCCCACAACCCCTACGGCGACTACGTTCGCGAGAACATTCTCCAACCACTCGGCATGGACGACACGAGCCCGGAAATCCCGGTAGAGCATCGGGGCGGCCGCTTTGCCCAGGGATACAGCGCCACACGGCGCGGTGGCGAACGTCGGGAGGTGGAGTTCTTCCAAGCCCGCGGGATTGCACCCGCAGCCGGATTTGCATCCACCGTCGAAGATTTGGCCAAGTTCGCGTCGTGGCAGTTCCGTCTGCTCGAAACCGGCAAGACTGAAGTCCTCGAGGCCAACACCCTCAGAGAGATGCACCGGGTGCATTGGGTGAATCCCGACTGGAAAACCATGTGGGGACTCGGTTTCTCAGTGTCACGAAGCAACGACAAGACGTTCGTGGGTCACGGCGGAAGCTGCCCCGGGTTCCGGTCGAATCTGCGGATACAAACCGACGACAAGATCGCCACGATCGCCATGGCGAACGCGGGGGGTGTGAACCCGACACGGTTCACCCAGAGAGCATACGAGATCGTGGCACCGGCTATCAAGGCGGCGAGAGAAAACCCCGAGGGGGGCAAGACCGTCGATCAACAGCTCCTCGAGTTTGTCGGTACCTACGACGGCTACCCCTGGGGCGGCGAGGAACAGGTGATTCCCTGGGAGGGCGGCCTTGCCGTGATCGGTCTGCCGACAGACAACCCCCTCGAGGCCTTGTCCAAGCTGAAGCACATCGCAGGGAACACCTTCCGGCGGATCCGGGATGACGAGTCCTTGGCCGAGGAGATCACGTTTGAGTTGGGACCGAATGGTGAAGTGCTGCGGATGAAGCAGCACAGCAACTATTCTGAGCGGATTCGATAGGCCACGGCGGGCCCCGGACTAAGCCCGGGGTCCTGTCTCCTTATGCCTCTTGACGCAACTTACTGCCGGTTCAGCACAATCCGCATGTTGGCAGGATCGTCCGTGCCGTCGTCGTCCCAGTCATAGTCCTCGTCCGAGGACGTCAGCGTAAGAGTACTCCCGTCCCTCACGGCCTGAAACAATGTCGGGCTTCCTTGACCGGATTCCGCAATCGTGAGCGCGCTCCCCACAACTTCGTACGTGCCGGTGTCTACATCGGGAACCGTCTCATTGGGCTCGAGGATGGTGGACGTGAACGTGCCATCGGATCTGAACACGATCGTCATGCTTCCGCCCGCCGCAAGCATATCCACGCTTTGACTGGCGCTTGCCGGGTTGGTCAGCTCCCAAACGCTGGCAACCCATGTGCCCTCGAGATCATTGGGGTCCAGTCCAGTCGAGTCGCCACAGGCAGACGCGGCCGCGGCCAGGAGTAAAATTCCAATCGCCCTATTCAGGCCGCCCTTTCCTGCCTCTCCCACCTCGGCGCTGCCCGCGCTCCACTGTATAATTCCCACTGCATAATTGGGACTCGATCACCACTCTTACCCCTTGGAGCACAGCACTGCGCCGTTCCGCGAAGTCGATTTTCATCTTCTGGGTACCGCTGGCCGGCACGTGGCTGATGATGGCATTCGAGGGGCCGTTCCTCGCCGCCATCATCGCGCGCCTGCCCGATCCCCTGTACAACCTGGCGGCCCACGGAGTAGCCGTGGCGTTCGCGATCTTGGTGGAGGCGCCGGTCATCATGATCATGACGGCGTCCACTGCCCTGGTGACGGATGCGTCCAGCTTCAGGAAGCTGCGCAACTACACGTACGGGTTGAACGCGGCGATCACCGGAGCAATGTTGGTAGTTGTGACGCCGGCGGTGTTCCGCTGGTTTTTTCAGGGAGTCATCGGTCTCCCCGATGACGTAGCCCGCCTCACATACGGTGCCCTGTTGATTCTCTTGCCCTGGCCCGCGGCAATAGGGTACCGGAGGTTCTTCCAGGGACTTCTCATCCGGGCCGGCCTCACGCGCCTCGTCGCCTACGGCACCCTGGTGCGACTCGCCGTGATGACATCCACGACCGTTGTGCTATTCGTGGTGTTCGCTCTGCCGGGAGCCTACGTGGGAGCGGCGGCGCTTTCCGCGGGCGTGTGCTTCGATGCTGTGGCCAGCCGGTTGATGGCACGTCGGACCGTCCGCAAACTACTCGGCACACACGACAAGAATGCGCCACCTGCCGAGCAACTCAACTACCGGCGCATCACCCACTTCTACTACCCTCTGGCGCTGACGTCCATCGTCGGACTGGCGGTCCATCCCATGCTCACGTTCTTCATGGGCCGGGCGCGCTTTCCCTTAGAATCTCTTGCAGTGTTTCCGGTGGTGCACGCCCTTTCGTTCGTGTTCCGCGCTTTGGGCTTGAGCTATCAGGAAGTTGCGATCGCGCTGATGGGCAAGGACTTCGAGCACTACGACGAACTGAGACGCTTCGCTTTCGGACTCGGCATCGCAGCCTCGGCGGCGCTCGCCCTGATCGCGTTCACGCCTCTCGCCGGCTTTTGGTTCGAGACAGTATCCGGATTGAGTCCCGAGCTTGCGTCGTTCGCAATCGTTCCCGTGAGGATCTTGGCTCCGTTTCCGGCCCTGTCGGTGCTGCTCTCGTTCCAGCGGGGCGTCCTGGTACAGGGACGCCACACGGGCCCGATCACCGGCGCCACGGTCGTGGAGGTGGCTGGCATCGCCATCGCGTTCGTGGCGTTCAGCAATGGCTTGGATCTGGTGGGCGTGACGGCCGCGATGATCGCGTTCGTCGTCGGGCGGACCGCGAGCAACGCCTACCTGGTACCGGCTACCTTGCGGGTGTTGGCGAATTCACGGAGGCAGGCGTCGTAACCGCCACCGCTCCATCTTCCAGAAATGCCTGTCGCGGCACCGGATGGCGTGGCCTGAATCAGGGGACCCCCGCTCGGCGGCTCGCCGATCACCGTCTTGCGCCTTATAATAGGGTTGGCTTTTGCCTGGAGGGGATGGTTCGATGCCAGCCGTTGATCTCATCATCGACCACGAGCAACGAGGAGGGGTTTCCCGACGAACCTTTATCAAGGGTGTCATCGCCACCGGCGCGGCCGTTTCCTCTACCGCTTACCTGTTTCGATCCTCAGGCGTGTTTGCCGAGACCCTTACCCAGGGAGCGGTCGAGCGCCTCATCACACTGAACGTCAACGGACAACAGCGTCGGGTGGACGTGGTGCCACACGAGACCCTGGCTATGACCCTGCGGTACAAGCTGGGTCTGACGGGAACCAAGCTGGGTTGCGATCGGGCCGAATGCGGCGCCTGCACCGTCCTGATCGACGGGGTAAACCGCTACTCGTGCTCCACGCTGACCCACACGGTACGGAGCCAGGAAATCACCACTATCGAAGGATTAGAGGACTCCACGGGGCAGCTCCACCCCGTGCAGCAGGCCGTGGTGGATGAGGGAGGATTCCAGTGCGCGTTCTGCGCTCCCGGCTTCATCATGAGCATGGTGGCCTTGGTCGAGGCCAACCCGAACCCCACCCGTTCAGAGACCGCCCACGCCCTCTCCGGCAACCTCTGCCGCTGTGGGGATTACAACAAGATCCTCAACTCCGCCATGCGGGCAGCCGAGTACGCCCGCCGTCGTGCTTAGCGAGGTGAACTGACATGGCCGAGAAACTGATAGGAAAAGACATCGTTCCGCCCGACCTCGTAGCAAAGGTGACCGGGCGAGCCAAGTTTGCCGAAGACTTTCGTGCCCCAGGCATGGTCTTCGCCAAGCTGCTGTTGAGCCCGATGCCGCATGCCCGGGTGCGCAACGTGGACGCGAGCGAGGCCCTCAGCATGCCCGGCGTCCTTGGCATGCTCACGCCCGACGACCTCCCGGAGGCGCCTCCCCGGAGCGAGAGAGCACTAACCTACGAGCCGCTCTACGAGGGCGAGCCCATTCTGGCGGTGGCTGCGGTGGACGAGACGACGGCCGCCGACGCCGTGGAGCGGATCAAGGTCGATTTCGAGCCCCTTCCCTTCGTGCTGGATCCGCTAAAGAGCCTGCACCCCAACGGTCCCAACGCGCGAACCGAAGGCAACTACTTCTTCAGATCGCGGGACCCGGAAGAGCAAGGGTTCCGGACGCTGAAATGGACAGAGGCTGATTTCGCGGAAGCCGGCGAGGGTCGCATGCCGATGGGCGAACCCCAGACCGAGTGGACGGTTGGGGACATCGACGCCGGGTTCGCCGAGGCCGCTCTGGTCCTGGATGAGACGATCGTTCACCAATCGCTGTCTCACCATCCGATGGAGCCTCGGAGCGCCATGGCGTACTGGCAAAACGGGAAGCTCTATCTACACACCTCGACCCAGAGCGTCGCCCAGACCCGAGTGGGTGTGGCACGGGCGCTGGACCTCGAACCGGATGACGTGGTGCTGATCGGCGAATACTGCGGGGGCGGATTCGGCAGCAAGATTCGGGGAAGCCCGATCCAGTTGGTGCCGGCGCTGCTGTCCAGAAAAATCGGTCGCCCGGTCATGCTTCGCATAACCCGCTACGAGGAGAACTACATCGGACGGTCACGGCCCGGTTTCCAGGCGCGGGTCAAGATGGGATACCGGGCCGATGGGCGTGTGACCGCGGTGGATCTCTATATCGTGGAGGACGGCGGTGCGTACGGCTCTGGCGATTTCCGTACGGCGGGCACCGTTGCCTCTCTCTCCTACCAGCCGCTCTCGATGCGCCTGCGGGGAGTTTCGCTTTACACGAACACCCCGCCCCGATCGGCTCAGCGAGGGCCGGGCGGCGCCCAGATCGTGGGCATGCTCGAACCCATAATGGATAAGGCCGCCCGCCAGTTGGGCATCGACCGAGTAGCGATTCGGCGCATCAACGCGCCGGACAACAACGGCTGGTTAGGGCCTCAGCGGGCTTCCTTGACCAGCGCGTACGTGCGTGAGGCTCTGGACAAGGGTAAGGAAATCTTCGGCTGGGAGGAGAAGATCCGGCTCAGCGGACGGCGCAACGGTACGAAGGTGACGGGGGTCGGTGTGGGATTGAGTCCGTTCGTGGGAGGGAGCACCGGATTCGACGGATTGCTGGTGATCCGTCCCGACGGCAAGCTCTACATTCACCAAGGCATCGGGAACCTGGGCACACACTCCATCGCCGACACGGCCCGGGCGGCGGCAGACGTGTTGGGCATGCCATGGAATCGCTGCGTGGTCGTGTGGGGCGACACGAGCAACCACCTCCCGTGGAGTTCCGTTCAAGCGGGCAGCCAGACCACACACGCTCACACCCGCGCCAACCACGCGGCCGCGATGGACGCGAAGCGCAAGCTCCAGGAGATAGCGGCACGGGAATTCGGAGGATCGCCCGGCGACTACGCAACCGCCGACGGCAGCGTCTACCTCAGATCAAACCGATTGCAGCGCATGTCGTTCGCCTACGCCGCGCGCCGCGCCATCCAAATCGGCGGCAAGTACAGTGGGCACGAACTCGCCGACAATCTCAACGCTGTCACCGTCACATCGGCCCGGGCCCTTGCCGGTCAAGGGCTCGTTGCGGCGGCGCGTGATACTTATCGCCACGAGGGGAGCACCTGGTCGTTCGTGGTCGGTTTCGCGCTGGTAGAGTTGGACGTGGAAACCGGCCAAATAGACCTCAAGGAATACACCGCCGTCACCGATTGCGGGACGGTGGTCCATCCGCGGAGCCTTGCTGCACAGCTTCACGGCGGCGCCGTCCAGGGTTTCGGGATTGCACGGAGCCAGAAGTGGGTGTTCGACCCACAGTGGGGCGTGTCGTTTGCCAAGCGGTTCTATACTGCACGACCACCCGGAATTCTGGACGTCCCGCTCGAGATGAAATGGGGTGCCGTGAACAAGCCCGATCCCCAGACCCCGGTGGGGGCAAAGGGAATCGGCGAGCCGCCCGTCGGCGCGGGATCCGCAGCGGTTGCCTCTGCCATCTCAGACGCCTTGGGCGGACAATGTCTCTGCCGAACACCACTCACCACCGACGTGATCCTGGCCGCCCTGGAAGGTCGAAAGCAGCCGTACGGGCCACTCGAGATTCACGTGTGACAGGGGAGGACTGAGCAGTGGCCGTAATACGCGACATGATTCCGGCGTTCGAACTCTTCCAGCCGACGAGCGTCGACGACGCTTTGTCCCTCCTGGCCCAACACGGTGACGACACGTGGGTGCTGGCCGGTGGGTTGGACAGCTTCGACTGGTTCAAGGACCGCATCAAGCGACCAAAGGTTGTCGTCGAACTCAGCGGCGTAGAGGAGCTGAAGGGAATTCGCTCCACCGAAGACGGTGTGGAGATCGGCGCCATGACGACCCTCACGGAGGTGGCGACCAATTCCGAGATTCTGGCAAACTACGGGCTGCTTGCGAAAGCGGCAAGCCAGGTCGCCACGCCGCAAATCCGCAACCAGGGCACGCTCGGCGGCAACGTTTCCCAAGACACTCGGTGCTGGTACTACCGCGGCGGGTGGCCCTGTTACCGAGCGGGCGGCAACATCTGCTACGCGTCGGCGCCACAAGCGATGAACCGCGAACACTGCATCTTCGGGGCCGATCGATGCGTGGCGGTGAACCCATCGGACACCGCACCTACATTGATAGCGTTGGACGCGAAGATGATTGTGAAACGGGCGAATCGTGAACGTGTCATCGACGCCGAGGACTTTTTCATCGGCCCAGGCACCGACATCACCCGCATGACCGTCCTACGTCCCGGTGATCTCCTCACCAGCATCCGCATACCGGCTACCTGGGCCGGTGCGAGCTTCTACTGGGAAAAGGTCGAAGATCGCAAATCGTGGGATTTCGCCCTGGTGAGTGTGGCCCGGGCCATGAGAGTAAGCAATGGCTCCATCACGGAAGCTCGAGTCGTAGTGAACGGCGTGGCGCCGTATCCCATGAGGCTGGATGCCGTCGAGGCCGCAGTGCGCGGAAGGCCGCTGAGCGAGGAGACGGCGCAAATGGGTGGCGAGGTGGCGATTCGTCGCGCCAAGGCGTTGCGGCACAATGACTACAAGCTACCCCTCATACGCAACCTGGTGCGTCGCGCGCTCCGCGGAAGGCCGGCATAATGGATTTTTGGCGCAGGGCAACCAACCCCTGGGATCAGGACATCCTGATCGGGATCGCGTGGGATCTCATGTGGGCCGCGGCGATCGTAGGAGTCGTGTTCCTTTCGGGTCACGCTCTCTACATGTGGCTGTTGGCACCTAAAAAAAAGCTCAGTGCGCCGGTTGGCCCAAACGAAGCCGCAGCGGGACTGCCCGATCGGATCGTCCGCCATACGGTTGCCGCCCGGACGTTTCACTGGCTAATGTCGGTAGCGATGTTCGTGCTGCTAATCACGGCGTTCTTCCCGGTCGTGGGGATCCAGTTTGCCTGGGTCACGATCCACTGGATCGCCGGCCTCGGCCTCCTGCTCACGGTTATCTACCACATCGTGCACTCGATTTTCTGGCAGGACCTCCGGTCGATGTGGATCAGCCAGGAGGAGATCAAGGGGGCCGCCAGCGAGGTGGCGCGGTTCTTCAAGCGGTCGGGCGAGCCGGGTAGCAAGCCCGGCAAGTACCCGTTGGATCACAAGCTGTACCATCACTCCATCATCGTCGTCACCACCCTGGCCATCGCCACGGGTCTGCTCATGATGTTCCGGGTGGACACGCCGTTCTGGGCGCGCAATCCCTACCTGCTCTCCGATCAGCTATGGGGCGTCGTGTACGTCGTGCACGGCCTCTCGGGCGTGGCACTCATCACACTGATCATGACACACATCTATTTCGCCATCCGGCCGGAGAAGTTGTGGATCACTCGTTCGATGATCAAAGGCTGGGTGCGTCGAGAGGAGTATCTCGAGCATCACGATCCGAAACGCTGGGTTGTGAAAAAGGAAGACCCACCAACGCTCACCGGAGTAGCCGGCTCCGCGCAATTGCGCGAGGGCGTGCCGCAGAACAAGCGATCCAATAACTGAATTGACGCGCGAAGAGCTGCGAAAGCGTATCGAGATCGTCGAGGAGAGCTACGAGTTCTTCCTGGCGTACGCGGCCCGTGGCCTCTCGGGTGACGGTTCCGACGATGAGGTGCGCCAGTATCTTCACCGCACCGACGAGGCCCTCACCGGATTGGCCAACGGGTTCACGGAACTCGTCGAGCAAGAGAAGTTGAGTCCGGCGGAGCCATATCACGCAACAATCGGCGTCTTGGAGCGAGACGCACATGCCGCCCAGGCAGCCGTTCAACTCGTGCTGGCCCAGTCTGCCATCGGTTCCCAACTCATCGACAATCTCAATGCGTCGATCCATGTGAGGGCGTTGCTTACCGACCTCTTTCTGCTCGACGAAGTGTTGAAAGGAGACGGAAGAGGAGCCCCTCCGTCACCCTAAGCAAGGCGATCATCTCGTCCAAAACACGATCACACCACAAGCCGATCCGGTGGTGTTGAACTCCGCCGGGGTTTCGGAAGGACCCCGGTACACCTCAATCGCAATGATTTGCTCGATCGATATGAGCTTATCGATATCTTCGGACACCGAGTTGCCAATACGAATCCCGTCGAGGAAGAAAAGAAGCGGACATGAGCCTTGAATGCGACCGGCAGAGCGACCGGTCCGAATGACAAAACGTCTGGTATCCAGACCCATCCCCGGTGGGGGCAAGGGCCAGCCGTAATTGAGGTTGGGCACCACCGCGAGACCAGGAGTTCGCCGTAGCACGTCGGTCGTTTGCGTAGGATTCCACTTTTCGAACTCGTCGCGCGTCACAAAGTGGCCGAACCCCGTCGCCCGCCGCGCTTCGAACCGCCGCAGGTAGAACGGCACCGGAGCATCGGCCTCGACGGTGATAGCCTCCAACTCTGTCGGTGTCTGGCTCAACGCTGTCACTCCCGGAGGAACGAGAAGCGTCTCCCCGGGCCCAATTCGCGTGCTATACACGACCGGACGGTAACCCAACCGCCGGACGAGCAACTGGACCGCTCCCGGCGGGACGTTCTCGACGCGAAAGTGTCCCGACGCGTCCGATCGCGTCTCGAGTTCACCTCCGCCCACGCTGATCACTACACCGGCCAAAGCCGCTCCCGTCACGCTGTCGGTGACGGTGCCGGTTACTACTGCAATCGCCTGCCGGGACGGGCTAATAGAGAGGTCCTCCCGCCAGATCGGCCGTTCGATGCCGTGGAAGACGTCGTCGACCGTCACGCCGGTGCCGTCCGCGGCGAACAGTAGCGTCTTCGGCGCACTGCCCATCTGCTCGCGTTGTGCCTTGAGTACGATCCACCGATCAACCGGAAGCCCGCACAGCGCGAAAGTCCCGGCGCCGTCCGTGGCCGCCACGGCCTCGACACCGCGGCTGCCCAGGATCATGCCGGCGCTCCATGGTACGGCCCACGTCGCCACCACCCGGCCGTCCACCACCGGACGACCGGCCTGGTCCCGCACACTACCCACCACCGTTCGGGTTTCGCTCCCCGTAGGTACCTCGGTGCCGGCACAGACTGTCTCCTCGATTCGCTCAATCGTCGGAATCGCGAGGGTGACGCGCACCGTATCGTGCCGGCGTACGAGCACCGATTGCGGTTCCGGTGCGAAGCCCAGAGAGTCCAACAGTGGGTGGCGGAACGCGACGGTGTATTCCCCTTGGAACGGACCCGCCAACGTGAACCGCCCTTCTGCATCGGTGGTGGTTCGGTAGTTCGTTCCCTCGAAGGCGACGGTGGCGCCGGCCAGGGGCGAGAAGTGCGTGCTATCGAATACTGTTCCCGTGAGGATCGCCGGCTCCGCCGAGTATACGATTTGACCGTCCCGGTCGGCGATCTCGAGCACTTCACCGCCCACCTCCCGGTGTCTTACGACAACCGATGCTCTAGTTTGCAGTGGCAAGACGGACCGGCCCAGCTCCGGCATGCGGATCCTCCACGCCCGTACAACCCATTCGCCCGAGGGCAAGGCCATGAACTGGATCTCACCGCCCGGTCTTTGCTGGGCCAGGATAGGGGCCAAGCCACTGTACCGAAATTCCACGCTTTGCAGCTCGTTGGTAGCGGCGTCAATCCACAGGGTACCCCGCACGTCCGGCTGCATTCGGCCCCGTACAGGCTCGAACTCGAGCCCTACCAGATCATCATCGGTGACTACGCTGAAGCAGTGCGTGCTCTGAAAGCTCTCGTGGAGCAGCGTGCGGGGGTCGGGAGCAAAGTACGAGCTACTGCCTTCGTCGTTAGTCACGACGTAACCCTCTTCGGCGAGGCGTTCGGGCGCGACCGATTCGAACGGCAGCACCATGTTTCCCGTGGTCGTCCACAACCGCTCGCGGCGCACGCGACGGCCATTCTGGGAGAGCTGGCGCTCATAAAGGCCTAGCACGTAGCGATACGCGCTTCGATCCGCCGTCCAGACCGCCGCTGCCAGGGCCTTTCGCGCCTCCTCCCACAACGCGGCCATGCTCGCCCCCTCGGCCGGGTCCATCCGGCATTGATCATCCCTGCGGACCTCGATCTCACGGAGCAGCAGCGGCACGGCACTGACTGCGAGTGTTTCGGTCACGGTCTGCCCGCCGACAAGGTCGAACAGTCGAGACTCGGCGACGCGGAACCCGATGCGCTCGGAGCGCACTCTATAGCGCCCGGGGGCGACCCGCATTTTGAAGACGCCGTCGCTCGTCGTGAGGACGCGGATCACCTCATTGTCTTGCTGGTCGAGAACGACCACGAAGCCGCGGCCGACCGGACGGCCCGACAAGCTGTCGACAACCTGACCCGTGATGACTTGTGCGCGTGCGGCTGGCGCCCCGAAGGTGATGGCTAGTGCAAGCACGCTTGCCAAAGCCGCACAGCGGCTCTGTCTAGCGTGGGAGGCAGGACGGTAGGAACTGCGGACGCGGAAAAAAGCGCGGCAATGACAAGTGTGCATGACTGCGACCCTGGAGATAAGCCCGGACTCGTGGTGACGAGTCCTTTCTCTCATCCCGATATCTATAACCACGGTCTAACATTGGCAAACCTATGCTACTGGTACCGACGAGGATCTTTTCGTTCTCTACTATCCATACTCCCCCAGCTTCCCATCAACCATTACATCTCGACTAGTTATCACGACTTGGAGTTCCCCCGCGATCAACGTGTCCAGATAACGATTACGGCGCACGCGCGCAGCGACAGGAACTCCGCGGGGATCGACGCCGAGGAATTGTACACCTCGACTGCTCCCACATTCTCGATGGGCATGACGTCGTCCAGCGCCTGGCCACGGATCAGCATTCCATCGATGTAGATGTCTGGCGAACCGCAATTCCTGAACGACACACGATTCCGCCCAAATCGCGAAGTCACCCGGGCACCCGATACCCGCCGCATCAGGTCGCTCAACTGAAATGGGTGCGCAGCCTCGATTTCGGAGCGGGTAAAGGTCTTGCCGATACCCCTGCGGCGGCGCTCGGCAAAGGCACGCATGCGTCCGAACCCGTAGTAGGTGGCGCGTTTACCCTCCACTACGATGGCGTCGAGCTGGAACGGAGCGGCGGGGAGGGCGAACCTCAGATAACCGGTCGGACCGTCCCTCACCTGCACCTCGGCCGTGATCGGCGTGTACCCGATGCGACGGATGTCCAGCAGGATCTGTCCCTGATCCACGCTGTTGATGCTGAACCTTCCCTGCTCGTCGCTGGTGGCCACGACCGTCCCGTTGATGCCCACCAGCGCTGACGCCAGCGGCTCCCCGGTCAACGAATCAACAACCACTGCGCTGAAGGGCACAGGCGGAAGGACGGTGGCCTGAAGCGTGATGTCACCCAGGCTCAAATCGCCGACCAGGTCACCCGCGATGGTGAGGCGAAAGCTCCGGGGCAGAAAGCCGGACTTACGCAGCGTGAGTGTGTGGGGCCCCCGCTGCAAGTCCGCTAGCCGGAACTCGCCCAACTCGTTGGTCCAACCCCCGATGATCCACCGGTCCACGTACACGGTGGCACCGGGGATAGGGGCAGCCGAAGCCGAGTCGAGCAGGGTGCCGAATAACGTCACAGTGCTGTCTTGCGCACCGAGGGGTGTCGAGTGCGCCAGAAGAACCAGGGTGGTGAGGTGGATCGCGGCGTGAACGGCCTTCGACATGAGTCCCTATACCCCTAACGGAGCACCAGTTCCTCTCAGGATAGGCCTCTGCTTTCCCTGTCGCAAGTAATCGCCCTTGGTACTGGAGGCGGCGTCCGGACCTCTCCGTTCTCGGCTGCGAGGTGTTGTCTCGTGGATTCCACCAATGCGAGCAACTCACCGCGCACGAAATCGAACGGTCGGGGATGGTGCTGGGCGACAAGATCCTATCGTGGTCGAGCGGTTCGACAACGACTGTGATTCGCGTAGCTGTTTTGCCACGCTCGAAAGCCGGAGGGAATGTCTCTCCGGCTTTTTGCGTTGTGTCTCGAACGTCGCTTTGGCGACTGATGGCCGCCG
>JADFIT010000137.1 GCA_022566515.1 Gemmatimonadota bacterium | reverse complement strand
CGCACGGGCTGCCGCTCATCCACCAACTCGGCGAGCACCTCGCCAACCGGGTGGGCGCGGGGAGGTCCCGCGCCAACGTGATCGGAAAGTTCCATGCCCTGCTGCTCGCCGAGTTCCCGGTGCACAACACGCCGTTCCAGGGCCGGACTATCCGGGACACACGGCTGCGCGAGTTTACCGGGGCCACGATAGTCGGAGTGTGGGAGCGTGGACGGTTCCTGCCCGCCCGGCCGGATTTCGAATTCTCGCCGCTGAGCGTGCCGGTCGCGATCGGCACGCCGGAGCAGATCGCGGAGCTGGACGAAGTGCTCGTGATATACGACGCCAATCCGAATCCGGTGCTCATCGTCGGCGGCGGCAAGGTGGGACGGGCTGCCGCTGCGGCCCTCAAGCGGCGGGAGATACCCGTGCATATGGTGGAACGCAACTCGGAACTGGAGCCGCAAATCGGGAGCATTCCCGAGCGGTTGTTTCTGGGCGACGCCGCCGACCGGCGCGTACTTGACGCAGCGGGGATCGCCGAGACACCGAGCGTCCTGCTCACGACGCACGACGATGCGATGAACGTCTACCTGACGGTTTACTGCCGGCGGCTCAATCCCGACGCGCGTATCCTCACCCGGGTCACGCACGAGCGGAACGTCGAGGCCATCCAGCGCGCCGGCGCCGACTTCGTCTTGAGCTACGCGTCCTTAGGGGTGCAGACGGTGTTCTCGATCGTGCAGGGACGGGAGCTTGTAGTGCTGGGCGAGGGCGTTGATCTCTTCTACGTGCCGCTCCCTCCGTCGCTCGCGGACAAGACGCTCGCCGACGCCGGGATCGGCGCGCGTACCGGCCTGAACGTGATCGGCGTCCAGAAGGACGGGCAGATCGACACGAATCTGCCGCCCGACCGGCGGCTAGTTAAGGGCTCGACGCTCCTCGCCCTGGGCAGCGCGGAGCAGCGGGAGCGCTTCGGCGAGGTATACGACTAGTCGCAGGGAGGCGGGTGCGCCACTGGCGTCCGGGCAACCAATTGGCGGGATGCCACTGGCGCTTGGAAGCCGGGCGTCGGATGACGCGTGAAACCCTTCCCGATCCGATCCTCGTCGCGCTCGACTTCAATCTCCGGTGGCTCTGAGTTCGGGCGCTGACGTCGGGAGTTGCCTCGCACGCCGCCCCACCCACCACGCTTCCACGTTCGCCTGAACCATCGCCAGCGCAGGCACCAGCAGCATCAGAATCACCGTCGCAAACAAGACTCCGAAAGCGAGCGACGCCGCCATCGGGATCAGGAACTGCGCCTGCAGGCTCCGCTCGAAGACGAGCGGCGACACGCCCAGGAACGTCGTGAGCGACGTCAGCATGATGGGACGGAAGCGCGCCTTCGCACCCTCGACGATCGCGTCGTGCGCGTTCATCCCGTTGCGGCGTTCCTCGTTGATGAAATCGATCATGACGAGTGAGTCGTTCACGACGACGCCAGACAGCCCGAGGATCCCGAAGATCGAGAGCAGCCCCAAAGAGAGGCCCATGAAGAGGTGGGCCCATAGCGCCCCTACGATCCCGAAGGGGATCGCCGCCATGATGATGAGAGGTTGGACGTACGAGCCGAAGGGGATCGCCAGCAGCGCGTAGATCACCAACAGGGCCAGGAGGAATCCGCGCCCGATGGAGCTGAACGACTCCTGCTGTTCCTGTTGTGCGCCACCGAAATTCACGCCGAGCCGGGCGTCTTCGGCGGTGATGGGCGGGAGGATGACCTCTGCCAGTTCGCGCGTGGCCACCTGGCCGGTCACGATAGCCGGGTCGACGTCGCCGGTGATGGTGAGAATGCGCTGACCTTCCTTTCGGCGGATCGTGGTGGGTGAGTTACCGAAGGAGACTCGCGCGATCCTACCTAGCATGACCTGGCCGCCGGTCGGCGTGCGGAGCATGTAGTCCGTAACGTCCGCGATGGCGTCGCGCTCGTTCTCAGGTAGGCGCACGTAGACTCGTACGTCCTCGCGCCCCCGCTGCACCCGCAACGCCTCGTCTCCGAAGAACGCCGCGCGGACCTGTCGAGCGACCTCGTTCAGCGTCAGGCCCAGCGTGCGGGCTTCGGGCTTCAGACGAAGCTGAATCTCTCTGAGTCCCTGATCCTGGTCCGTTTTCACGTCGAAAACACCCGCCAGGGACTCCAGTTCGTCCACCACGCGACGCCCGATAGCTGCCAACCGCACGGGGTCGGGGTGCGACAACTCCACCTGAACCGGCGCTCCGATGTTGACGATATCTGCGGAGAACGTCAGCGAGCGGGCCTCCGGAAGGCTGCCGACTTCCTCTCTCCAAACCTGCTCGAAGCGTGCGGACGAAATGGTCCTCTCCTCCGCACTGAGCAGCCGCACGTCCACGTACGCCCGGTTCCCGACAGCACTGCTCGGCGCGATCGAGGCGATCGGCCCACCGATGGGTGCTGAGCTGCCCACTACGCTGTAGACGCCCCGAACGAGCGGCGGCGAGCCGGCAGGCCGCTCGGACTCCAGTCGCTCGACGGCGCGCTCGGCGGCCAGCCGAAGCCGTTCAGCCACCTGACGCGTGCGCTCGACCGAGGTGCCCTCCGGCATCTCGAGGTCGGCGATCACGTTGTCGCCCTCCACCCCGGGAAAGAACTGGACCCGAATCAGCCCCGCGGGTATGAGCGCAACGGACAGAATAATCATCGCCACCGCCCCCGCGATTATGATACCGGGCTCCCTGGTTGCGAAACGGAGTCCCCGGTCCAACGGCCCCTGGATGAAGGCCTGGAGCCGCGCGTCGACGGATTTCTGGATCCGCGCGACCCGGCGGGTTATGCCGGTCTTCCCCCGCATGTGCGGCTCGGGCAGGTGCGAGAGGTGGTGGGGTAGGATCAGGAGCGACTCGATGAGCGACAGTGTCAGTACCGAAATCACGATGACCGGGATCGCCCCCAGGATCTTCCCGATCGCGCCGGGCGCGAAGAGCAGGGGCGAGAACGCAGTAATCGTCGTTAGCACAGCGAAGATGACCGGACCCGTGATTCGCTTGGCACCGCGCACCGCGGCGAGCAGGCCCGGCACTCCGCGCTCCCGCTCGGAGTAGACGTTCTCCCCGACCACGATCGCATCGTCCACCACGATTCCGACCGCGAGGATGAAGCCGAACAGTGACATCACGTTGATAGAGACGCCGAGCACCAACATCACCGCCAGCGTGCCGATGAAGGACATCGCGATCCCGGCTGCTACCCAGAGCGCGAGGCCCAGTTCGAGGAAGAGCGTTAGCGCGACGAGGACCAGCAATAGGCCCAGCGCCGCGTTCTTCAGCATCAACTGCAAACGGTCCGCGAGGATGTCTGCGTCGTTGTTCCACACCTCCAGGAAAACCCCTTCGGGTAGCCCCGGAATGATGTCCTCCGCAAGCGCGACATCGATCGCGTCCACGATCTCCAGCACGCGTTCGTTGGACGTGCGGTAAACCTCCACGAGAGCAGCGGGCCGACCGTTGTACCGGGTGATCAGGTCTGTGTCTTCGAAGCCGTCGATCACCGTAGCGATGTCCCCCAGGCGCACGACCGTCCCGTTCGGACGGCTGATGACCACGATCGACTCGAAATCCTGCTGATCGTAGTTCTGTCCAAGAGTGCGGATGCGCACCTGTTCGTCGCGCGTCTCGATACTGCCGGCCGAGAGGTCGAGGCTGCCCTCGCGAACCACCCGTGAGATGTCGCCTAGCGTGAGACCCAGGGCGCGGAGAGTGTTCTGACCGACCTCGATCGAAATCTCGTACTGCCGGATGCCGGTCGTCTCCACGTACGACACCTCGTCGAGTTCGGAGAGCGCGTCCTCGATTCGGTACGCGATCTCCTTGAGCGTCCTTTCGGCAACGTCACCGAAGATCGCGAGCTTGATCACGCTTTGGCGATTGGTGAGCTCGCGGATCTCCGGGCGTTCCGCGTCTACCGGGAAGGTCGTGATCCGGTCGACTTCGGCCTTCACGTCGTCGAGCACCGCGCTCGCGTCCGCACCCAGTTTGAGCCGCAGCGCAACTGTGCCAAGGCCCTCGGCGGCGGTGGAGGTGATCTCGTCGATTCCATCCACCGACTGTACCTGCTCCTCGATCTTGAGCAGGATCGATTCCTCGATCTCGTCCGGCGTCGCGCCAGGGTAGGGGACCGATACCAGGATGATGTCGAGGCTGAACTCCGGAAAGACCTCCTGGACGAGAGCCCCCACCGACACGAATCCGGCCATGATCACGAAGATCATGAGCAGGTTCGCGGCGACCTTGTGCTTCGCCATGTACGCGACCGGGCCGCGGTAGTCGTCGACCGTTCCCGCAGCTCGCGCCCCCTCTCCGCGCGGATGTCTTCTGGCGTGCTGGCCAATGACGCTACCGCCTCCCTGCGTCGTTCACGCGAACTTCCATGCCGTTCGTCGCGACGGTGATACCGGCCACGATCACGAGCTGTCCGTCGGTGAAGTCGCCGATGACGTAGAGCCGTTCGTCGGTCTCCTGGAGCACGTCGACGGCGACGATCTGCACGCGCCCGTCCGCGGCGATGACCCAGACCTCGTCGCCGAGGCGCAGCGCTCGGCGGGGCAGGATGAAGTACTCCGCCAACTCGACTCCATCGATGGCGACCTGAGCGAACTGTCCGACCAGGAGAGGCGGCGCCGCGCCAGTCTTTGAGTCCACCTCGACCGCCTGACCCGCGCCGAACGGATCGGGGACGCGGACCACCACGGCTATTGTGCGACTCTGCTCGTCGAGCGCGGTTTCGGCCCGGTCGACGTATCCCTCCCAGAAGAAGCGCCGAGCGCCGTACTCAATGGTCACCGTTGCCGGAATCGAGCGGTCGTCGTCACCGGCCTGGAGCGACCAGAGGTTCGGAATCAGGGCGGCGTCGTCGTCGGACAGGGCGACCACGACCTCGACCGCGTCCGAGGCGTAGATCTGACCGAGGCTTTGCCCCGGGGCGACGATGCGACCCACATCGGCGACCTCGTTCCGGACCCGCCCGTCGAAGGGAGACCTGACTTCCGTGCGGGACAACGCCAACTCGGCATCGCGCAGCTGGGCCTCGGCCCGCGCGAGCGCTGCCCGGGCAGCCTGGAGTTGGGGCTCGCGGAGCACCAGGGGACTCGGGGGTGCCGCACCGTTCCCTCTGCTACTCTCCCGGGCGCGGAACTGCTCGTACTCGGCCCGCGCGATATTGGCCTCCTCTTCGGCCTGGAGCAGCACGACCCGCTGCGTGGCTACGTCGGCTTCGGCCTGTTGGACCCGATTCTCGTACTCGGCGGGATCGATGCGGACGAGGACTTCGCCAGCGGACACGTGGCCGCCGCTCTGCAAGTTGGGGCTGACCGCCACGATCTTGCCCCGCACCTCGGACGCTAGGTCGATCTCCCAACGCGGACGCACGGTTCCGCTTCCGAAGACCAGAATCGGACCGAACCCTGCTACCACGGTCCCGACCGACACAAAGGGCGACTCCGGCTCGGGGGGGCGGCGGGGCGGCTCGGGCCGCAACATGATCATCACCTGCGCGACGACGATCGCCCCGATGATGATCCCCGCCATGGTGAGAAGACGTCTGCTATTTGTCATCGAGTGGCCTCGCTTGTGGCTTGCGTGGGCACCAAGCCGCGAACGGGTTGAGCGCCTTCCTCAGTCCACCCGCCGCCCAGGGCGCGGTGAACGGCGAGTCGGGCCAGCGCGAGTTCCGTGCCCGCCGCCGAGAGGGTGGATTGCACGCCAAGCAGCGTTCGGAGCGCATCGAGGTAGTCCGTGTAGCCCACCGCCCCCGCAGCGTACCGTCGCGCCTGCAAGTCCGCGGAGGCCCGGGCTTCGTCGCGCTGGGAAGTCAGGAACGCGTAGCGCACACGCTCCTCTTCGTAGCGCTTGAGGGACGTCTCCACCTCGTAGACGGCGGTCAGGACCGCGCGGCCGAAGGCGGCGGCGAGCTGGATGTACTGGGCCTCGGCGGCCTTCACGTTGTTGCGTAGCCGTCCGCCTTGGAAGATCGGAGCCGTCAGCCCGCCGATCAGGTTGGCGAACCACTGACCGGCGTTGAACAGCCCTCCTACGTCACCACTCTGCTGCCCGAGAGACCCGGACAGGGAAAGCGTGGGAAGCAGCTGGGCCTTGCGCGCTCCCACGCGGAGGCGGGCCGCCTCCAGACGCTCGGCGGCGGCACGCACGTCGGGGCGTTGCAGAAGCAGGTCGGCGGGGATCCCCGTGTCGATCGGATCGAGCGACGGCGTTGGATCGAGGTCAGCACCCAGGAGGCCGTCGATGCGGCCGGCGAACTTCCCGAGGAGCACCGCCATGCGGCCCTCGGCGTCGGCGAGTTGCGTCTCTATTTGTGGGAGGCTGGCCTCCACGGTTCGCAGGTCGAGACGCACCTGGTACAGCTCCAGCGAGGAAACCAGTCCTCGGTCGTAGCGCGTCTCGGTCAGCGCCCCCCGCTCCTCCAGGACATCGACAGTCTCGCGTGTCAGCTCCACGCGCTCCCGCAAATCGGCGATCTGGAAGTACGTGGAGATCGTCTCCGAGAGGACTCCGAGCCGCGCAGCGTGCAGATCCGCCCGAGATGCCATGAGTTCAGCCACTGCAGCACGCCCATCGTTGCGGGCGCGGCCCCAGAAATCCAACTCCCAGGAGAACCCCAGCGATGCCGAGTACGTGGTGAAGTCGAAGCGGTCGAGCGTGGGGTTGGCCTGGGTAGAGTCACCCGTCAGGCCGCGGAAAGCCCCGCCGATTCCCGTGTTCGCCGGCTGGCTGGTTTTGCTCACGTCCGCACCGGCCTGGATCTGTGGGAAGAGGTCTGCCCATGCGATTCCCGATCGAGCCCGGGCCTCCTCGACCCGGGCGACGGCCTCCACCAGATCGAGGTTCGAGACGAGCGCAGAGTCGATCAGCGCGTCGAGCGTGGGGTTATCGAAGTCGCGCCACCACTCGAGCGGCGCGTATGCACCTGTGGCCTCCGATTCCAAGAAGGTCTCGGGAAGATCCGCCACCGGCTGGGGAAGCTCGGGATCTGGTGCGAACGAGCAGCCCGCCGAGGCCAGGAGGGCCAGGGCAGCGGCTCGTCGAGGCCGGATATACTTCATGACGGGTCTTCCTTTGTGGATTGCAACCCAGCCCGCACAAGTCCGACGACGCTGTCGACGAGAGCTTTGCGAGCTGCTGAATCGGTGGGATCCAGCCCCACAGCTTGTTTGAGTGCGTGCCCGACCAGCGCGAGAAAGATCGGCAGACCGCCAAAACTGAGGGCGCGCAGTTGCGGGTCTCCCTCTCTGATCGTGCCCTCTCGCTGTCCCTCTCGAATCAGCCCGGTCATAACGCCGATGTTCGCTTGCATCGTCTTTGCGACCACGGGAGGGAGTTCGGTGCCGGCCGCCAGTTGCTGGACGATCAACCGAGGCAACTCGGGATGGTCGCCGAGGTAGGCGAACGTGGCGCGCAATACTCCTTCGATTCGATCCAGCGCGGGGCCGGTTTCGCGAGCCGCGCCGTGGACCGTTTCCCGTAACGGCACGAGCGCGCGCTCCAACACCGCATGGTAGAGCGCCTCCTTCGAGCCGAAGTGATAGGTGACGGCGCCGAGATTGGCGCCGGCGGCGGACGTGATGTCGCGAACCGACGAAGCGTCGTATCCTCGCTTCGCGAAGAGACGCTGCCCGACGTCCAGAAGAGATTCTGAGGTGCTGGGGTATTGATTCATACGTTTGTATGATAACCTGTGGCGGGAACAACCACAAGGTGGCAAGGGCGGCTCGGACGTACCATACATGCTGTGAGCTGCCGATGCGCCGGCTATACGAAACACGCCTAACCTTTTTGTGCTCGAGAGAAACCGCTGATTCGAGGAGAACGACGATGAAGGACCTCACTGTCTTGCTTGGTGAGCCTACCACGACCGTCGCCGTCGTTGGTGCCAGCGACAATCCGTCCAAGTTCGGCAACATCATCTATCGCGATCTGAGACGAAAGGGGTTTGTCGTCTTTGCCGTTAATCCTAACCGGACGCACGTGGCAGGCGACGAGGCTTTCCCATCGCTGAAGGAACTGCCAGACAGGCCGACCATCGTCGACATCGTAGTACCCCCAACGGTGGGGGCCAAAGTGCTCCGCGAGTGCTTGGATCTCGAGCTAATGAACGTCTGGCTGCAGCCTGGTGCGGAGAGTCCGGAGAACCTCGTCTTCCTCCAAGAGCGAGGATTCAATTATGTCGCCGATGACTGCATCATGGTCCAGACTCGCCGGCGACCCGACACTCCTGAGCCCTCATCAGGGCGGGACTCCCCAATCGGCTAGCGGCCGCGGATAACGCAAGAACTTTGTGACACAGATCCGGGCTGCACCGCCGCATGAGCGTTCCATGGCAACTGCTTTGCCACCATACAGCCTGGCAGTAGACTGATAGCAGTTTGATCCTCCCGGGAAGGATGTGAGCGATGTCTGTGACGAGACGCGATTTGATCAAAGCGATGGGTGTGGCTGGTGCCGCGGCAGCCATCGGCCCCACGGACGTGTTGGGGGCGAGGGCGATTCCTCAGGCGCGACGCTCCCTCCGCATTCTGTTCATCGGCGGAACCGGCTTCATTGGTCCCCACATGGTGCGCAGGGCCTTGGCCAGGGGACACACCGTCACCTTGTTCAATCGGGGGCGGACGAATCCCCACCTCTTCCCCGACGTGGAGAAGCTCCGCGGGGACCGGGACGGCGGCCTGGGCGTGCTACGGGGAAGGGCATGGGACGCTGTCATCGACACTTCGGGCTACATCCCCCGTTTGGTTCGCGACTCCGCCGAACTGCTGCGGGACAACGTACATCGCTACCTGTTCATCTCAACTGGCGACGCCTACGCCGACTTCATCAAGATCGGCATCGACGAAGACTACACACTGGACACGATCGACGACCCGACAAACGAGGAGCCGTCGAAGCACTACGGTCCCCTAAAAGTCTTGTGTGAGAAGGTGGTGCTCGACACGTATCCCGACCGCAACACCATCCTCCGCCCGGGGTGGATCATCGGCGCCGGGGACTACAACTCCATCTCCCCATATTGGCCGATGCGGGTCCATCGTGGTGGGGAGGTGCTGGCCCCCGGCGACCCCACACACAGGTGTAGCCGGGGGCCATTTTGTTATTCTGAGTCTCCTTCGATCCAATACAGTCCTGCTCCATTTTTCTGCACGCCCCCGGTCCCTCGCTCGGCCATTCTGTACAGTTCTGCACCAACCACGACGCCCAACTCCGTTTTGCCGCCAGGGCGAATGCCTTTTCTTCTCAGCACGTCACTAACGTGGAGCGGCCGCGCTTTTCCGCCCAGCTCTCTAAGGGCTGCGCGAACGTGCGACGCAAAACTCTGGCTGTTTTGGCTTTTGGTTTGGCTGTTTGATGTCTCGCCCGAAGAAGAAGCCTCGGGTTCCGAACCCGCGTTCTGGCCCAACAACGCACGGATTGCCTGCATTTTTTCGTTTGCGGCAATGCGCAATGTCCTCAGCC
>JADFIT010000136.1 GCA_022566515.1 Gemmatimonadota bacterium | reverse complement strand
GGACTGGGGTCACCAGTGGATACCACTGCCGAGCTTTGCGCTCAACGGGGATGTGGGGCTTTTTGTCGC
This sequence comes from Gemmatimonadota bacterium, assembly GCA_022566515.1. Classification (GTDB taxonomy): domain Bacteria; phylum Gemmatimonadota; class Gemmatimonadetes; order Gemmatimonadales; family GWC2-71-9; genus B3T1B10. The sequence goes on along the minus strand of JADFIT010000136.1, from coordinate 9,428 downwards.
CGCTGGTGCCGCATACACTCGGTATGGATTTCTGAAGAAACCATTCAGCTCTCGAATACGGTTCAGTGCCGGCTACGCCAGCGGACCCGGACGTTTGGGGCGTTTTGATTTTCGGTATCGACATGATTTCAAGGAGCTGGCCCGCAACGTTGATGCGTCGCTCGACGCCAGTTTCACCGGGATGGAGATCGTCCACTTTCACGGCTTCGGGAATGAAACTGTGGCTCCGAGGTCCAGCTCCTATTACCAACTGAAGCTGAAGCAATTACGGGTCGCACCGGCGGTTTCTTTCGGTTCGGGGAGAAAGCTGGGATTCGAGGTAGGCCCGGTGTTGAAGTCGTCTGCCTCCGATACCACCGTCAACCCCGGGTCTATCATCTCAGACTCGGCTAATCCCGCAAGCCGCCCGTACGGATCGGGGCGTTTCGACCAGATCGGTGGCCGAGCATCGTTCGGCATCGACACTCGCGATCAGCCTGTGGCTGCCACCAAAGGATTTCTCTTCACTGGTGGTGCCAGTTACTACCCCTCGTTACTCGACATCGACGAGCCGTTCGGCGAAATTCACGGGGCAGCGTCGGCATATCTCTCTCCCTCGGCCAACCAGACGTTGGCATTGAGAGTTGGGGCGAAGAAGGTGTGGGGCCGCGCCCCGTTCTACGAGGCGGCGTTCGTGGGGAGTCGGACAGTGCGAGGGTTTAAGAAACAGCGCTTTGCCGGTAATGCATCGCTGTACGCAAACGCGGAACTGCGGCTGTTTGTCACACGGTTCTTTGTTCTGTTCCCGGGTGAATTCGGCGTTTTCGGGTTGACTGACGTCGGTCGCGTTTTTAACCCAGGTGAAGTGTCGACGGCAGACTGCACGCTTTCGCTTTCCAGGGCGTGCACCTGGCATGCATCAGTTGGAGGCGGATTCTGGGTAGCTCCTATTGCACGATCCGCCACCGTGAGCGTTGCATTTGCGAAGAGTGCCGAGGGCACCCGGGTGTATATCGGGTCGGGCTTCCTCTATTGAGGGGTTCGCCCGCTTCATTAAAGCGACACCGCCTGCGTGCTAGCCGCCGGTGCGTCTAACGGCTCAGCCCATCAGCTTCGGTGTGATCATATAACGTTCGGTTTCTCCAAAAGTGGCGCCGGCGGCAGAGTCAACCGTCCGATCACTCGAGATACTGCCGTGCTATCCGGCGGCCAACATACACGCCACCCGCGGTTCCTACGATGCTGAGGACGAACGCGGTCGTCATACCCACCAGGACGCCGCCGAGCCACCAACCGAACCAACCCCCGATGGTGGCGCCGACAAATGCCAAGACTTTCGACATATCTTACGGTCGCGTTTCACAGAATTCGAGTGTCCGCATGACAGCCTCTGCGACTAGTTTTTCGAGCTGCCCGCCTGCATCTCCAGAAAATCCATCACCAGATTCGCCATCGCTCTCATCCCGATGGGGATCGAGCTGTCGTCGGCCTGGAACGTGGGTGTGTGGTGTCCGCCGGAGGTCGTGCCGGGAGTGACCATCCCTAGCCGGAAGAAGAAACCGGGAATCTCGTTCGCAAAGTAGGCGAAGTCTTCGCCACCCATAGTGGGATCGAGAATCTCCACGTTGTCGATTCCCACGACGCGTTCCAGGGTTGGGGCCATCTGGCGGGTGAGCGTAACGTCGTTGATGGTAGCCGGCGTTCCCCGGTCGTAGTCCAACTCGTACGTGCCGCCGGCCGCCGCCGTTATGCCCGCGAGAATTTCACCCATGCGGCGCTCTACAATATCCCGCACGTCGGGGTTGTAGGTCCGCACGGTTCCCTCCAGATAAACCTCATCGGGGATGATGTTGAACCGCGTGCCGCCCCGGACGATGCCAACCGTCACCACACTCGGCTCCAGCGGGCTCAGGTTGCGCGACCGAATGGTCTGGAAAGCCATGACGACCTGTGAGGCCATCACGATCGGATCCACGCCTAGATCGGGGTGGGCGCCATGGGACTGTTTCCCTTTGACAGTGATGTAGAAGTGATCCACCGCGGCAAGAGCGGGGCCTTCGGTGTAGCCGACGGTGCCCACCTCCATCTCGGCAAATGTGTGCAGTCCGAAGATTGCTATGGGCCGGGGGTTCTCCAGCACGCCCTCTCGCACCATCAAGTCCGCACCGCCCTCCTCGCCGGGCGGGGGGCCTTCCTCGGCCGGTTGAAAGATGAACTTGATCGTTCCGGGGATCTGCTCCCGCATCGAAGCCAGGACAGACGCAACGCCGAGTTGCACCGCCGTGTGAATGTCGTGCCCGCAGGCGTGGCTGACACCGACGTCTTGACTCAGATACGTCGTGCGTACCAGCGACTTGAACGCGTAGGGGGTGTCCTCTGTGACCGGCAGTGCGTCCATGTCGGCCCGGACCGCGATGACGGGTCCGGGCAGGCCCCCGCGGAGCAATCCGACCACCCCGGTATGCGCTACTCCGGTCTGCACCTCCATGCCGAGTTCCCTGAGATAGTCGGCGACGAGGCGAGCAGTTGCGAACTCACGGTTGCCCAGCTCTGGGTTCTGATGAATCTGGTGCCGCAGCTCGATGATTTCCGCCGCATGGCGCTCGACCGCAAGGTCGATGGCTGCGTTCTGCGCGGCGGCGGTGGCGGGTAGGATCATTCCCGCAATACCAAGAACGATTGCTCGATGCACGAGTAGCTCCTTTGGCAAGGTTCGACCCATTAAGCTAACCCAACATAGGCTAGAGCATCCAGGAGCATCCTGGGTCGGGTTGTCCGCGTTCATCTGTGGCTCTGCGGCCCTCGCGTGAAACAGCGCGCGGCGTTTCATTACTTCGCATGTTTTACCGATCTTGCCCTCAACGGCTGATTTTGATCTTAGTTCAAGGAAAGGCACCATGAGCACAATCAGCTCTTTCATGGGAACGCACTTCAAGCACTTCAACGCCCGGGAGACAGTAGAGGCTGCGAAGGGGTGGAGGAAGCTGCTCGACGACGGCGGCGAAATGTTCTTGACTGTTGCCGGGGCCATGAGTTCGGCCGAACTCGGTATCTCCATGGCAAAGATGATCCGAGCGGGCAAGGTGCACGCGATCTGCGCCACGGGAGCGAACCTAGAGGAAGACTTGTTCAATCTGTTTGCCCACAGGGAGTACGCTCTCGTCCCGCGCTACAAGGATCTCCGCCCCGAGGACGAGCGCGAGCTGCGGGACAAGGGGTTCAACCGGGTGACAGATACGTGCATCCCGGAATCGGTGATGCGACACACAGAGGATATCCTGGTCGAGTTGTGGAAAGCGGCCGAGGGGAGCGGTGAGGCCAAGTTTCCATGGGAGCACGTGTACGATCTGCTCGATCACAAGGAACTCGAGCAATACTTTCAGGTGCCCCCGGAACATTCGTGGGTGCTTGCCGCTAAGGAGAAGAACCTTCCGATTTTCACACCCGGTTGGGAGGACTCGACGCTGGGGAACATCTTCACGGCGCGTGTAATCCGAGGCCACCTCAAGGGTCACACTGCCGTACGCACGGGCACGGAACAGATGCAGGCGCTGGTGGAGTGGTATCTATTGCGTGCTGAGGAGTCGACGCCGGTGGGATTCTTTCAGATCGGTGGTGGCATCGCCGGGGATTTCCCCATCTGTGTCGTGCCGTTGATACTCCAAGACCTCAAGCGTGAAGTTCCGTTCTGGGCGTATTTTGCCCAGATCGGCGACAGCATCACCTCCTACGGTTCCTATTCAGGGGCCGTGCCGAATGAGAAGATTACGTGGTACAAGCTCGGCGTGGACACGCCGAAATTCATGATCAACTCGGACGCGACAATCGTGGCGCCGTTGATTTTTTCGTATGTGCTAGGGGAGTGAGGGGAGAGGGGCTGAGGGACTGAGGGCCCCGCCCATCCCCGCCCCGGGTGGGGTGGATGGGGGGCCCTCTCCCCTCTCCCCTCTCCCCTCTTACTCTCTATACTCTTCTGCCTACGTGGCGAATTCATCATATTGACGTCAGCCGTGGGTCAAGTCTAAAACCGGGACCAGCAATGTTCGCACGCATCATTCGAGAGGGTTTCGTTGCCGGGTTGGTTGGGGCGGCGGCCGTGGCACTATGGTTTTTCCTGGTCGACTTGATCGGCGGCAATCCGTTCTACACGCCTTCTATGTTGGGGTCGGCGGTCTTTTGGGGATTGCGGGATCCGGCTCTGGTCGAGATCAATTTCCCCACAGTGATCGCCTACACGATGCTGCATGTGCTGCTCTTTGCATTTGTGGGAATGATCGCATCGGCGCTTGCCTGCGTAATCCATAAGTTCCCATCGACGCTGTTCCTGGCTGTCGTCTTTTTTGCGATCTTCGAGGTGGGGTTCTATATCGTCGTCGCCACCATGGCGGCGCCACTGCTGGGACATTTGGCGTGGTCGAGTGTTGCGGTCGGCAACTTGATTGCCGCGGTGGGTATGGGGTACTACCTGTGGACCGTCCATCCGGAGATCAAACAGGATCTGATCGAGCATCCCCTCGGTGAGACGGCGGACGGAGAGTAGCGCGAAGAATGTTCAATATTGAATATTAATGAATCTCTAGAATTCCTTACTCAAACCGCCTCTCGCCACTTGGCTGATACACGTAGCGAAACGTCAGGCAGCCCCCGACCACCCCGGGACAGTAGTAGCTGAGGAACTCCAGCTTCGCAAATCGGGACTCGCGTGTCCGCACCACGTACACATGACCGTTCGGCTCCAATAGGTGGGATACCATGCTGTAGCTGTACCACCGGTCGATAGCTGCGTTGATGGTATCCCGGCCAAATGACGTTTCGACGAAGCCGGCCGCAGGGGCTTCGGTCACCTCGTCAAACGCCACCGGGCCCATGTCGGCCACCGCATCCGCCGCTATCACCGCAAACCGCCGGATCGCCAGGTCCCATCCGGCCGTGTCCGGTGGTAGCACGATGGAAGCGCGATCGAAGTCGAAGAAACGCCAGGCAGTCTGCTCTTGCGAGTCGATCGTCACCGTGTCGTGCAGCAGCGTTTGCACCGGGGCGGGAGTCGGCCCAATCGGGGTGGGCTCGAACACCAAGGCCTCTCTGGGCTTCATCGATGACACCAGCACCAAACCGATGACGACCACAAAGAGTCCGAAACCGGTGAACAGCAGGATCGGTGCGGCGGCAATCCCGCGCTCGTTTCTCATGGGATGCAACAGTGCCGGCATGGGCTTAGCAAGCTAACGCAATAGGCCCTTGCCATGTATTGCGTTGGTGTAGATTGTTGTGGTGCGATGGCAGGGTTCATACTAAAACAAGATTGGCCTGACGCTCGCGTGGCGAAGTTCCGGCAGGCTGCGTTCGTATATCTCCACGTCGCCATTCTGTATGAGGCCGCGGCGTACGGGATGATGGGCACCGGGTTGCTCCCCTCGCGGTTTGGTTCTCCGTGGATCTGGCTCGTGGCGGGGGCCGGTGTCGCAGGGATCGTATTCGTTGGGCTCTTCCGGCTCCACAACGTTTGGGTTGCGCGAATTGTGTGGGGGGTGCACGGCCTTCGCCTGCCGGTCTTGATTCAGGGGGCGTTTTTTGCCGCCCCGGACGTCATCACGCCACCGAGTTTTTATATCACCGCGATCGTCGTAGTCATGATCAACCTCTGGATGCTCGCACGGGCTGGATGGGATCTATGAGTTTCCGCACCTATCACGACGTTGTGGGCGAAGATCGGTCGCAGTTGTACGCGCAGGTGGTAGCCCAGCGCGAGAGAGTGGGTCGTCGATTGGCCTCCGTGCGACGGGTTGTGGCTGTGATGAGCGGCAAGGGCGGTGTCGGCAAGAGCCACCTGACGGCGACGCTGGCGGCGGGCCTGGCCTCACGTCCCGAACAGCGAGTGGGTGTTCTGGACGCCGACCTGCGCAGCCCCACCGTGGCAAGACTTCTGGGGGTGAGCGGCCCCCTGCGCGTCACCGAAGACGGCGTAGAGCCAGCCATAGGTACGGCCGGCGTTCGCGTGGTGTCGACGGACTTGCTGCTGGAGGAAAGCCAACCGCTGCGTTGGCATGAGCCGGCCACCGAGCGCTTTGTGTGGCGGGGTGTGCTGGAGACCGGTACGCTGCGAGAGTTCCTGAGCGACGTGGTGTGGGGAACCCTGGACCTGCTGCTGGTCGACCTGCCCCCCGGTGCAGACGGCGGTGTGGATCTCAAGCAGATGGTTCCCAACCTGGCCGGTGCACTCGTAGTCACGATCCCCAGCGAGGAGTCCCGTCGATCGGTCGCTCGAACCATGTGCTCGGCGTCGGAAGCCGGAATACCCCTCCTCGGGATCGTGGAAAACATGAGCGGTTATCGATGTGATGAGTGTGGAGCGGTGCGTGCGTTGTTCGATGGAACGGCGGGTGCCGACCTGTCTGAGAAGTTTGGCGTACCCCTGCTGGCGCGCGTTCCATTCACGCCGGGCGCCGAGCCGGCGAACTGCGATACACCCGGTCTGGTAGACGCCTTTTTGGAGTGCATTCGGTAACGTTGTCCCTTAGATCACCATTTTTGGGAGCGTTGGCATGAAGTTCCTATGCGTCGGTTGCGACGAGCAGATGACGTTCGAGGAGAGGCAAGAACCCGGCGACGGAACATTCGGCGCATCGTTTAGCTGTCCGAAGTGCGGGCACAAGGTGGCTATGTTGGCGAATCCCATGGAAACGCAGTTGGTGGGGGCCCTCGGTGTGCAGATTGGCGGACGGACGCTGGACCAGCAGCCCATGGAACTCACGCGCAGCTCCATGATCGGCCGGGAGGACGCGTTCGAGGATATCGCACCAAGCAAACCCGGCGGCGTGCGTTGGAGCGCCGAGAGCGAGGAACGGCTGACCAAGGTGCCCAAGTTCGTTCGGGGCATGGTCAAGAGGATTTATGTGGAGTGGGCGGGCGAACACGGGATTGCCGAGATTACTCCCGCCGTCATGGATGAAGCCCGTGCGGATCTCGGGCTCGAGGCGATGTAGTGTCCGAAATTGACGAGCGGACGATCGCAGGGCTGAAGATCCAAATCGACCGAGGTCTCTGCGTGGGCTTTGGCGATTGTGTGACCGAGGCCCCGGAGGGGTTCCAGCTGGATGCTGACGACATCGCCGTGTTCGGCGAGCATCCCGAGTCGGTAGGGTGCGAGAAACTCCTTAGGGCGTGTGAGGTGTGTCCGGTTGACGCTCTCACGGTTTGGGATGGTGACGGCAAGCAACTCGTGCCGTGAAACGGTCTTGACAGATGGTTCGAGGGCTATATAATCGCGCCAAAAATCGGGCGGAGCCGGTCAGGTAGATCTAGTGCCGTGAGGCAGCCTCCAAGCCCGGTTTTTTGCTGAAATCAAGTTATTGCCGTGGTGGAAGCCACCGGCGTTGCTGAAGGGTGGGGGTATGTACAGTGAAGTTCTCGTTCCAGTTGATAACTCCCAATGCTCAGATTGGGCCGTGGCCCGCGCCATCGAGCTGTGCTCGAAATCCCAAGGGCGCATCACGGGCAACCATGTCTACGCAGCGCGGCTTCACGACGTGCGATTCCGCCAGCTCGAGACAGGTCTTCCAGCACGATTTCAGACGCCCAAGGAGATCCAGCGCCAGCGCAAAGTCCACAACAAGCTGATCGAAAAGGGCCTGCAACTCATCTCCGACTCGTTCCTCGACCAGGTGGAGCGGCTCTGTGTAGCGGCGGATGTTCCGTTGCGGCGACAACTCCTCGAGGGAATCAACTACGAGGAAATTGTTAACGAGGTCAATCGTGGAGAGGGTCAACTACCCAGCCTGATTGGGTTCGATCCGAACCTCGCGGCCAACTACGACGGGGGAGAGCGGGTGCGTTCCGACGTCCGGCTGGGCGCCGACGGACGCATAGTTGCTGAGGACGAGGATCAGGCTGACAGACTCGCTGGCGCGTCGGGACGGCAATACGATCTGGTATTGATGGGCGCACACGGCATCGGCCGCCAGCCGTACTCGCAGGTTGGCGGGGTAGTTGCCAGGTCGGCAAGGCGCATTGAAAAGGACATGCTCATCGTCCGCAACGACAAGCCACTGCTTGGCGGTAAGTTCATGGTTGGCGTCGACGGGTCCGCGTACAGCTACAGGACGATGAGAGTCGCTCTGGAACTCGCCCGCGACTTCGATGCGACGCTATACGTTTGCAGTGCGTTCGACGTCGAGTACCATCATGCCGTCTTCAACAACATCAAGGATGTACTCTCCGAGAAGGCGGCCAAGGTCTTCAAGTTCGAGGAGCAGGAGGAGCTTCACAACAACATTATCGACAAGGGACTCCTGAGGCTCAGCCAGGAGCACATCAAGCGTGCTGAGGCGATCGCCAAGGAGTTTCCCGACGTTCGGGTCGAAACGCAGATTCTCATAGGCAAACCGTTCCAAGTCATTCTGCAGTGGGTCGAAGAGATTCAGCCAAGCATGTTGATCGTGGGGCGGCACGGCGCACACCGGATCGACGGAACGGAGATGGGCTCCCAGGTAGAGAACCTGCTGCGACTCGCCCAGTGCAATCTGCTGGTTACCGGAACGGTCGGTGTAAAGCCCGAGGATATTCCCTGGCTCGAGGAAGACGGCAAGGCGGGTATCCCGTGGGCGCCGGACGCGGAGGTGCGAATCCAGCGCGTGCCGCCGTTCGCGCAGGGGATAGCCCGCCGTGCGGTTGAGGAGTACACCGTGGAGCACGGCGCCGACCTGGTGACAAACAAATGGTTGGACGAGGCCATCAAGAAGTTGTTGCCGACTCATATGCAGTTGCTCATGGGCATCGGTGACGCAGAGGAGCTGGCTCGGGCCGAAATCAAGGCCGAGGAGCAGATGGCCAAGACGCTGGTGCTGGGGAATGAGGCAGACGGCGAGTTCGCCGGGGCCGTGGTCGACGTAAAGTGCCCCATCACCGGTCACGTGACGACGCGCGAACGTACCGTGGCAGACCCCACTGTGTGGACCGTCGAAGCTTTCGCGCGCCTCAGAACGGTCCCCCTGATCGCCCGTCCGCTGGCCCGCAATGCGGTGGAGAAATTCGCCCGGGGTCATGAGATGTGGCGCATCACCACTCCGGTGATGGACGAGAACAAGCAGGCGATGATCGAGGCGGATGAGTTCGACGCGGAAACCATGATGGGGATGTTCCGTGAGCTGCGCGCCAAGCAGATTCGTGCCGAAGCCGAGGGTGGAGATGGACTGTCGCAGGAGATGCGGCAATTCATCGAGGAGGCGAAGGCGTCCGGGGTCACGAGATGTCCCATAAGGGATATCGAGGAACAAGCGTCGGCCTGTCCCGTCGACTTCAAGACAGTGTCGGTGGCTGACGCCAAGGCCGCAGTCGAAAAGTTGCTGAAAACAGGAGACGAGTGACGTCACTCGCGGCGTTGGGAGAGGCGCCGGCCGGCGCTTCGCAGACGGGCGACCACGTGCCACATGTGAGCGCGTGGAATCGCGCCC
>JADFIT010000135.1 GCA_022566515.1 Gemmatimonadota bacterium | reverse complement strand
GAGGCCGAACGCTTATTGCGAGAAGTGATCGACCGGGCGGGCAATGAACAGCGTCCCCGGATCCAGGCGGATGCGCAACGCGATCTGGCGCGGCTACTCATGAAGATGGAGCGCCCGGACGAAGCGATGGAAATCGCTCGTGAGGCCCGTGTTATTTACAGTGATTGCGGCGCCGAAGCCGAAGTGGGGAAACTGGACGACCTCATGGAGAATCAGTAATGATGAATATCGAATATTGAATATTGAATCTTGGACATTGATTCCCTTGGATATTGAACTAGTCGAGCAGCGGCCATACCAACCATTCTACTTCCCACGTCCCACGTCCGTCCTACGTTCCGCTCCCCTCTCCCCTCTCCCCGCTCCCCGACAGGCCCGCCTGCAGCCCCAGCCTGAGCACCCGCCCGATCAACTTGTCATACTCAATCCCCACTGCCTTCGCTGATTCCGCAAAGTCCTCGTCGCGGGCCAGGTCGGGATTGGGATTCGGTTCCAGCAGAAAAATCTTTCCATCGTCAGTCAGTCGGAAATCCATCCGGGCATATCCGCTCAGGCCGAGGATGCGGTAAACCCGTTTGCAGAGTTTGGCGATGCGGTCCGCGACTCCATCCGGCAGGTCTTTCGCCACGCCGGTCTTGATGCCGTGTTTCTTCTGGTACTCCAAATCCCACTTCACGCGCTCGGTGGCGATACGCGGCGCGTTGTCGGGAAGGTTCTCGAAGCGCATCTCCCACACGGGAAACGTCTGCAGCCGCCGGTTGCCGATGACGCCGAGATAGAGTTCTCGCCCTTCGATATACTGTTCCGCGACGGCGTCGGTACCGAGCTGGGAGTGAATGAACTCGACGCGTTCGGTGAGCTTCTCGTCGCTCGTGACGAGCGACGCCTGGGCGATTCCCACCGAGCCGTGCTCCGTGCTCGATTTCACGATGAGAGGGAACGGAAGGCGCCGCGGTCTTCGGGTTGCTCTGCCACGCGGGAAAAAGGCGAAATCGGGAGCGGGGATCCTGTGGTACCGCAGCAACTTCTTGGCCAATACCTTGTCGTCAGCCAACTGGAGACCGGTTGGATTGCAGCCTGTGAACGGCTGCCGCATGAGCTGGAGATAGCCGAGCACATACGGCACGTAAATGCCCTCTCCGCGGAACTCCTCCATGAGATTGAAGGTGATGTGAGGTTTCCACTCGAACAGTATCGTCCTGATCGCCGCCACCTCCTCGACGTTGCCCAAGAGCCGGGTCTCGTGTTTCAGGCGTTTGATGGCGCTGATCACATGGCGTTCGGTCTTCCACAAACCCTTCACTCTCCCGGGTTGCTCTACGCTCTGGTGAGTCAGGACCAAGACACGGAGTTTCATACGGGCACCACATGTTCCATGCGGCGAAACTCGGCCAACATCCGATCGACGAGGTCGGTGAGATCGGACCGCACATCATGGGGAGCCCGTGCCACCCGTAGGTCCAGCTCGCGGCACCGCTTGGTGAGTTCCGTCAACACGAGCTTGATGACATAACTCTTCTCAAAATCCGATTTAGCGGTGCGGTGTCGTATGGCTGCCCCTTCCCGCCACAGGAACGCAGTTGCCGGCTGGCCCCCGGAGTCGGGGGAACGGGAGAACAGCCGCAACAAGCTGTGGTCATAGTAATGCCGATCAGCGGGCAGGTATCTTCTTCGCTTCCTGCGGTAGTGCGTTCGCAGGGTATGGCGGAGCCGGTGTAACGGATCGATATGAGGCGCCGGTTCGACGGGCGGGCCCTTTCCCGCAATCTCCGACATCAGCTCGTCGACGTATTGGAGCTTTCCCAGGGCCGGCCAATCTCTGTAGCGCCGCCGCCACGCCGATCCTGGTTTGAGCCACACCGCGAAGGTTTCGGCAAAATCCTCCGACGGATGGCTTTGCGCGTACCACCAATCCAGGTGAAGGACGTGGTCCCGGCTCGTGGGTCGTGGGATGTAAGAGTCCGGGTACAGCTTCGAGGCTCGCCCGAAGACTTTCCTCCATCGTCGTCTCCGATGCAGGCGGTACGCGGTCTCGACGGCGTGGCCGGCCTCGTGGCGCAGCAGCTGCATGCACGACGTCTTGGTCCCCCCCTCCACCTCGAACATCTGACGGGCTTCGAGCCGCGTGAGCCTCGGGTGCGCCAGATAGAACGGAATGGCGATACCGGCCACGTTCTCCGGTACGAACCACTCATCGGAGAGCCATACGGGCGGGCGAAACCCCAGACCTCGTTGCTCGAGTTCGTGGTGTAGCTGGGAGATCCGTTGCTCGAGCGGCGTGCCGCGTATCGAGAGATCGAGGTCGCACAGGCGAAGCCCCAGCAGCTCTGCGTCCGACAGTCTCATCTCCATTCGAAGAAAGTCGGCCGGTTCGGGTGACACGTCAACCGTCGCCGTTAAGGATCATTCATCCGCAATATCGGATTTCCTCATGGTGCCCGTCAGTATGATTGCAGGATTGGATTTCCGGAGGGAATCTGGATGCTGGCCCTAACGCTCGACCTCTACAGGACACACAGGTCCGAGTATTCCCAGCCCAAGACTCCCAGGCTGGTGAGGGTAAGGCCGGCTCACTACCTGACGATCACCGGGCGGTGTGAGCCCGGCGGAGATGCGTTCACCGCCGCTCTGGCCGCGTTGTATGGTGTGGCCTACACGATTAGGATGGCACAGCAACATTTGGGGCGGGACTACAAGATCTGCAAGTTGGAAGGGATCTGTTGGGGGGATGACGAGGGTGGCTCCGGAGTGCCACCTACCGAGTGGAGCTGGAAGCTGCTCATCCGGGTGCCCGACTTCATAGGTGCCGAACACGTGAACGAGGCCAAGGCCGCCCTCCGGGAGAAGGGTAGGGATCCGGAAGTAAGGGAGGTGGAGCTGGAGGATCTTGCGGAAGGCACGTGCGTGCAAATGCTCCATGTGGGCCCGTATTCTCATGAGGCTGAGACGCTGGCCTCCATGAGGCAGTTCGCCCGCGAGCAGGGGTTCGCGTTTCACGGCAGGCGTCATGAGATCTACGTTTCCGATTCCAGCCGGGTGGCGGAAGAGAAGCTGAAGACGATTCTGCGGGTGCCGGTGAGGAGAACCCTCCCCTCACCGGGGAGTGGGGAGTAACCGCCGATGGTCGCATCCGGAGATCTTTCGGCGAGGAAACGGTGTCGCTCCTCGGCCACGGATGACGCTAAAGCTTTACGGACACGGATCCCACCTCCCACCTCCCATCTCCTACCTCCCACCTACCCCCTCAATCAACTCACAAGTTTCCGCCACCGCATCGCCCTCCGCCAGTTTTTCCTTCCATCGCCGACACGACTCCGCAACTTTCTCGCTGGCCAGTAGCTCGTTCAGTGCCTCGGCAACGCGCTCACCGGTAAACTTCTTGGGCACGATCCAGGAGCCCACCCCCAACCGATGCAACCGTGTGGCGTTGTCGGGTTGGTCGAACCCCATGGGCATGGTCAACTGGGGAATGCCCGCGGCGAGCCCCTGGGCGCACGTCCCCACGCCGCCGTGGTGCACGATGGCGGCGCAGCGCGGCAACAAGGAGGAGAACGGAACGTACGCCTCGTGCCGTGCATGGTCGGGAATGTCGCGAGGGACTTGCTCTGGATAACGCGTGAGCAGCAGGCAACGCCGTTGCATGATGGCCGTCGCCTCGATCGCGGTGGCGAAGAAGCTGCCGGCCTGACAGTGGGCTGAGCCGGGCGTGAACACGATGGGCGGTGTGCCACCATCGAGGAAACGCTCGAGTTCCCGATCCAACTCGTGTTGCCCCGTCTCGTCGAACAGCGGGAAACCGGTCAACCGTGCCTGCTCCGGCCAGTCGGGTTGGGGCGGGCCGAACCACGGTGGAAACAATCCGATGGTGCGGTCGGGTGAGTGCAACCAATCCTTGAGCGGCCGGGATATTGCCGGCAAGCCGATGTCGGCGCGCAGCCGGTTGATTGCCGGAGCGATGTTGGGATCGAGTAACGCTCGGTCGAGCACCCACCACATGAGTTGCTTGAGAGGTTTGGGGAGCCACGACAGATCCTGGCCCGGCACGCCGGAGGGCAGCAGGTGCAACGTGCGGAACGCCGAAGGTGCGAGATGCATCGAAACGACGGGAGCGGCGTGCTTGTCCTGGAACACACGTGCGGCGAAAGCCAACGATGCCGCCACGATTACGGTGCGGTCCGGTTGGTACACATCGCAGAGGCGGTCGTATGCGCCGCGGAGGTGCTCCGCCATCATCCCCAGTATCACACGCAAACCCTTGCGAGGATGCCACAGGTCCGGATCGCTTACGATCTGCTGGAACTCCTCGTCGGTAATGTACGGGATGAAGTGCAGTCCGCACTGCGCGACCGGCCGTCGAAAGGTCTCGGCGCTGACGACCGTGACAGCATGGCCCCGCTGATGGAGCGCCTGGGCGATTCCCAAGAAGGGATGCAGGTCGCCGCTCGAGCCGACGGGGGTGAAGAGGAAATGGGGGGAGGGACGTTTTGCGTCTATTGCCGGATTCCGTTAAAGTCCTGCCTTGTGCACCAGTCAGATGCGTCCGATCACCAGGCAAGAGGTTCCATTATGAAGCGTTTCCGCGAGTACCTGTTCTATTCCTTAATAGTAATGCTGGGCGCGACGCCCGTGACGGCACAGACCTCTCGCTCGAATGCACGGCCGGGCGCCGGCACGGCCGCCTTGGCAGGTTTCGGTACCGCCATAGTCATCGGCGACGGCGAGATTCTGGTGAGCCGGACGGGTGTCGCCCTGATGCTGCCGCTGCTGCCCTCCCGCCTCGGTGGAATCCATGTCTTCCGTCCCGATGCCGGGACCGGAGTGTGGGAAGAAGTCGCCCACCTCACCGCCTCCGACGGCGACGTCGGCGACGGCTTTGGAAACACGATGGCCGTAGACGGTACCACTCTCATGGTGGGTGCACCGGGGAAGGACGAGGGCAGGGGTGCGGTCTACCTGTTTCACAAAGACGGATCGGGTGACTGGCGTCAGGCCGGGATGTTGAGCGCCGGCGACGGTGTGGCCGGAGACAGCTTTGGTGCAGCCCTCTCACTGAACGGCGGCGTCGCCCTCGTCGGTGCGCCCCGGCACGCCGAGGGCGCCGGTGCCGTGTACGCGTTCCGGCGCGGGAACGACGGGTGGTCACAGCAGGTGAAGCTTGCCGGGAGTAACGCACACCCCAAGGGCGGGTTCGGAAGGGCGCTGTCTTTCGACGGCGATCGGGCGTTGATCGGCGCCGCGGGTGGCGCGTACGTCTTTCGCTACGAGGGCGGTGCGTGGACCGAAGAGGCTGCGTTTCGGGCGAGCGACGTCGGGCCTCGGGCGGCATTCGGCGCGCAGCTCGCCCTGGACGGAGACAATGCGCTCGTCGCCGCTCCCCAGATGAACGGCTCGGCCGGTGCGGTGTTCGCTTTCCGGCGTGACGGTTCGGGCCAGTGGAGCGAACGGGGCATGTTGGTTACCGGTGACTCGGCTCGGGGAGCGTTCTTCGGCTTAAGCGTCGTCCTCAATGGGGAGGAAGCGTGGATTGGCGCGCCTGGCACGTCGGGCTTCGTGGGAGCGACATACCGCTTCCGGCGTGACGCGTCGGGAAACTGGGGACAGCCCGGGCAAGTCGCACCCGGCGATCTTCCCACTGGGTCGTTTTTCGGTGGAGCCATCGCGGTACGGAATGACATCGCGGTCATTGCGGCCCTGGGAACGGACTTCGGTTCGGGATCCGGTTTCATCTTCCAGCGGGACGCCGCCACGGGTGAGTGGAGCGAGCGTGCGGTCATCGTGGACGAAGCCGGTGGACTACCCGCCATCGCCGGCGGGCAGTTGGACTGCACCGACGGGTTGGCGGCCGATCTGTTCGACTGTGCCGATGTGGACGTCGTGTCGTTCTTGCCGGTGAGCGACGTAGGAGGCAAGCGGGGAGTCGCCGTGAGTGACGTGTGGGGATGGACCGATCCCGAGACCAACCGGGAGTACGCCATCGTGGGTCGTTTCGACGGGACGGCGTTCATCGACGTGAGCGATCCCTACAACCCGCGCTACCTCGGCGATTTACCGCTCACCGAAGGGGCGACCCCCAACCTGTGGCGCGACATGAAGGTGTATAAGGACCATGCGTTCATCGTGTCCGACGGCGCTGGTCCCCACGGCATTCAGGTGTTCGATCTCACCGACTTGCGCGACGTCGCCAATCCTCCCATAACGTTCACCGAGGCGGGGCACTACGACGGGATCTTCAGCGCCCACAACATCGCGATCAACGAGGAAACCGGTTTCGCCTACACGATTGGCAACAGCGCCGGCGGCGAGACGTGCGGCGGCGGTTTTCACATGGTCAACATTCAAGATCCCACCCACCCCACCTTCGCCGGTTGCTTCTCGGATCCCTCCACGGGTCGTGCCGGCACCGGTTACAACCACGATGCCCAGTGCGTCGTATACCACGGCCCCGACACCGAGCACGTGGGCAAGGAAATCTGCTTCGGCTCCGCCGAAACCGCGTTGAGCATCGCCGACGTCACGGATAAGGAAAACCCTGTGGCCCTCGCGGCTGCGTCCTATCCCAACGTTGGTTATGCGCACCAGGGTTGGCTCACCGACGATCACCGCTACTTCTACATGAACGACGAGTTGGACGAGATCGCCGGCACGACCTCGCGCACGCGCACGCTGATCTGGGATGTGGAAGATCTCGACGACCCCATACTCGTCAAGGAATTCATGGGCACCACGGGGGCCACCGATCACAACCTCTACATACGCGGCAACTTCATGTACCAGTCGAACTACGTTGCCGGTCTCCGGATATTGGACATCAGCGACCCGGTCAATCCCGTGGAGGTAGCCTACTTCGACACGGTACCCTTGGGCGACAACAAGCCGGGTTTCGCCGGATCGTGGAGCAACTATCCCTTCTTCGAGAGCGGGATCATCGTGGTGACGAGCATGAGGGAAGGGGTCTTTATACTGAAGAAGAGGGACACGAGGGTCGTCTTCTGACCCTCCTGGGTCTTCCCACTCCCCATTGCAGCGACGTGCGATTATCTCCACCTACGGTAAATTTCACTACGGGGAAGCCATATGCCGATCGAAGAAGACGTCATTGTTGGATCAATAGAGAAAAACAAGCGTGAGGAGATTCGTGTCACGCTGTCGAATTTCAAGGGTCACGACTTGGTTGGCTGTCGTGTGTGGTTCAAGGCCGGTGACTCCTACAAGCCAAGCAGCAAGGGAATTTCGGTCAACGTAAGAGTCCTGCCCCGGTTGATCGGGTTGTTGGAGGAGGCGGAGAAGAAGGCGATCGAGTTGGGTGTGTTGAATATGGATGGCGAGGTGCCGGCGCCGCCGGAGCCGGAGGGCGAAGAGCAATAGGTGGGGCGGGATTCGACATTCGACATTCGATATTCGATATTCAGGTAGCTTGCTTCGGCCCGGCGCGTTGGCCATTCTCTCTTGATGAGAGATGCCCCGAGCGTCGAATTCCTGGCGTTACAGGAGGTCGTTGCCGGCCGCTACTCGCTCGATCGCGAATTGGGCCGCGGGGGCATGGGGATCGTGTTCCTCGCCCGGGACGTCGCACTCGACCGACCGGTGGCGATCAAGCTCTTCCCGCCGGAGTTGGCCCTCGACGTTTCCTTGCGTGAGCGGTTTCTGCGTGAGGCTCGAACCGCCGCGAAGCTGTCCCATCCCAACATCGTACCGATACACGCCGTCGAGGAGCATGAGGATCTCGTTTTCTTCGTGATGACGTTCGTTGACGGCGAGACGCTCACCCAACGTATCGCTGCCCGCGGACCGTTGCCGGTGCGGGACGGCGTCCGGGTGTTGCGCGAGGTGGCCTGGGCCCTCGTGCAGGCTCATTCCCAGGGGATCGTCCACCGGGACATCAAGGCCGACAACATCCTCCTCGAGCGGGGTTCCGGTCGGGCGATGGTGACAGACTTCGGTATCGCCAAGGTGTCGGGCGTCGGCCACGATACCGACGAGCACGAAATCATGGGTACTCCGGAGTTCATGAGTCCCGAGCAGGCCACCGGGGAAGCGGTGGATCATCGGACCGACATCTATTCCCTCGGCGTTGTGGCGTTCCTGACTTTGTCGGGGAGGATGCCGTTCGAGGGAACCAGCGCGTCGGAAATCCTGGCGCATCACATTCGCACCCCGGCGCCTCGCCTCCACACGGTGGCCCCCGGCGTGCCAAGCAAACTGTCGGGGTTGGTGGACAAGTGTTTGGCCAAGAGGCCGAGTGCCCGCATCGCCAACGCCAACGACCTTGCCGAAGCGCTCGGCGCGGCGCTCGAGACCCGGCGTGAGCTTCCTGTCGCCGTACGACTGTTCGTCGAGGAGACCAAGCGGGGGAGAGATCAGAGCCGTGGGCTGGCGTACACGTTGGCCTTCCTGTTCGGGGTGTCCATAGCCATCCCCGTGATGATGGCGGGACCACCGGCCGCGAAGGCCGTCGGTTTGGCGGTTCTCGGATTGCTGGCTGGGGGTCCGGCGTGGGCAGCGGCCCGGCGCATACGCCGCGTGCTCGCTGCAGGGTACGACCGGGAGGATATCGTACACGCGTTCAACCGGGACATCGCGGCACGGCACGAAGAGCTGGCGTTCCTCTACGGTCCGGACTACGCGGTGCGAGGGGCCAAACTTCGCAAGATCGCATACGGTGCGTTCGCGACGGCGGGGGTAGGCATAGTCGGTTTGATCGGCTTCCCGGACGCGGCGCCGTTTTTTGGATTGCTGGTGGGAGCGTCGGCCCTCGTAGGAATCTCGACTGGATTGCCCGCCGACAAACGCTCGGATCGCAAGGCGAGGCGTAGTTGGAAATTCTGGAAAGGGCGCATCGGCCGCTGGCTGTTTCGTGTTGCGCGAGTCGGACTCGCACCTCCGGCTCAGGCAACGGCGCTCACCCACCGTCCCACCGAGATTGCGGTCGGAATTGCCATCGCGAGTCTTTACGAATCCTTACCCAAAGAAGCACGGCACGCTTTGCCCGACCTCCAGGATGTGGCTCGGGGGCTCGAGGACGACGCGCAGCGCATGCGCGAGCGGGTCAACGAGCTGAATCAACTGTTGGAAGAGTCGGGTGACGCCGAATCCGACCCGGCAGCCGAAACGGCGGACACGCTTGCGGGGCAGCGGCACCGTGCGGCGAAGCGGATTGGCGAGCAGCGAGACGAGGCACAACAGCGCTTCCGTGACACCGTTGCCGCGCTCGAGACCCTGCGCGTGGATTTGCTGAAGATGCTAGCGGGATCGACGACCCTCTCGAGCGTGACCACGAACCTTGGCAATGCCCGGGAGTTGGCTGCGGACATCGACCGGCTGCTGGAAGGGCAGGTGGAGGTGAGGGAGCTTTTGGGGGAGTAGGGAGCGGGGAGCGGGGGGAATCCGTGTTCCCAAAGCTTTAGCGTCATCCGTGGCCGTCTTACCACGGGTAAACCCGCGGCTCGGCCGAACCGACTGTCGCCGAGGCGACCGCCAGCTCCCACGTCGGTTTACCGACAGATCGCCGAGCCGCCGCTTTAGCGGTGGTGATCCACACCGCACCCCGCACTTCCACGGGGAGAGGGGAGAGGGGAGTGGGGA
>JADFIT010000134.1 GCA_022566515.1 Gemmatimonadota bacterium | reverse complement strand
AATAGGCCCGGATTACGCGCCGCCCGAATACATCGGGAAGGGCATCCGCGAAAACACCGGGCAGGCCCTCGAAGGCCGCCGCCTGTCTCAACTCGTCAAAGCTGACCGGTCCTTGTTGTTGGGTCGGAAGGTGAACAGGGGATATCTCCAGGCCGCGTCGCCGAAACCCGCCCGCGTACTCGAAGATGACGCGACCGCTGTCGAGCTCTACGAGCGCCCCGACCGTGTCGCCCCAGAGGCGAACCTCCGCCTCGGCGCGGACCCGCGGTTCGTCAGGCACTCCTGTCCCCCTTCCGGTGTCGCAACCGTGCCATCGGGGAGATCTCGAGGGCAGGAATAAAGGCCTCCAGGGCGGGGAGTCGGCCGTAGGTACGAAGCAATCGAATAACGGTGTGGAGAGTGGGATTCTCGCCCTGTTCGGCGCGGTAGAGAGTGTTCCGGCTCAGACCCGCGCGTTCGGCGGCGCCAGTCTGCGTGAGTCCGCGAGCGCGACGCAGCCCCGCCATCCGTTGTCCGATTTCTTTGAGGATCTCAGAGTCTGTCGCTGAGGTGTACTTTATATCATTCATATCGACCTAATAATGATAGATTGGACAATCTATAGTACTACTATGATAGCACGTTGACCATCGCAGAGCAATCCCTGTGTTCGATAAACAGTACATTTTGTCAGTTTTTAGGCATTTCTGCACTATTTGCAGTACATCAACCTCATAGCACAGCCGGTTCTATAGCTGCCACCGGCAGCGTGGTGGCTTTGGGAGGTTTCGTCGGTTCACGGGCGGGAGTCGGCCACAGTGGCGGCACAAAGTTCCGCTGGCCACCGCTCCGTCCCAACTCTACTTTAGAGGCACCAGCTCCACCTTCATCCGAGACCGAATCATGTACCTGAAGCGCCTCTCGACCCTCTCTGTGCCGCTGACCACGCTCGGCATCCTCCTGCTCGCCCCCGCCCCACTCCTTGCTCAACAGGAAGCTCGGGCCGTGGTCCTCGACTCGACCTTCCTGGCAGCGTACCAGTGGCGCAACCTGGGTCCCGACCGGGGTGGCCGTTCCATCGCCGTGATGGGAGTGAGAGGCCGACCGAACGAGGCGTATTTTGGCGCCGTGGGCGGAGGGCTCTGGAAGACCACCGACGGTGGGGAGAACTGGGCGCCGGTCACCGACTTCCAGATCACCGCGGCCTCGGTCGGAGCGGTAGCCGTGAGCGAGACGAACCCCGACCTGGTCTTCATCGGAACGGGGGAGACGTGCATCCGGGGCAACATCATGCCGGGAGACGGCGTGTACCGGAGCCGGGACGGTGGCGACACGTGGGAACATGTGGGCTTCCGCCAATCACACGGCATCTCCAAGATCCGCATTCACCCCACCAACCCCGACATCATCTTCGTCGCGTCGTTCGGGAAGTACAGCGCGCCCAGCGAGGAGCGTGGGGTGTTCAAGAGCACCGACGGTGGCGACACGTGGGAGCGGGTCCTCTACCGGGATGACCGGACCGGGGCCATCGACATCGCCATCGATCGCAACAACCCGGACGTGATCTACGCGTCCCTTTGGGAGGCCTACCGCAAGGAGTACACGATGTCTTCCGGCGGTCCGGGGAGCGGCATGTTCAAGAGCACCGACGGCGGCGAGACGTGGACCGAGATCACAAGGAATCCCGGCATGCCCCAGGAAGGGGTGGTGGGTCGCATCGGCCTGGCGGTATCGAGCGCCAACTCCAACCGGGTGTACGCCCTCTTCGAGAACGACAACGGCGGACTCTTCCGCAGCGATGATGCCGGCGCGACGTGGGAGCTGGTCAACGACAACCGTGCGATCCGGCAGCGCGCCTTCTACTACAGCCACGTCTTCGCAGACCACCAAGACGAGGACGTCGTCTACATCCAGAACACCTCGCTTTTTCTCTCTACCAACGGTGGCGACAGCACCGAAGTCATCAACAACGGCACCCACGGAGACTTCCACGACTTCTGGATCGACCCGGACGACCCCACCCACGTGATCGTCGGGAACGACGGGGGTGGAGCGGTGAGCTTCGACACGGGCGAAAACTGGACCGACCAGGAGTTCCCCACGTCCCAGTTTTACCACGCCGTCACCACGGCGCACGTCCCCTTCCATGTCTGCGGCTCCCAACAGGACAACAGCACGCTGTGCCTGCCGTCGGACTGGAACGCCGGCCGGTTGCGCGGCGGCGGAGGCGGGCGCGGTGGGCGCGGCCGTCCTCCGCGGACCATCACCGAGGGTTCGATGAACGTGGCGTACCGCGCAGGTGGCGGGGAGCCGGGGTACATCGCGCCGGATCCCCAAGACCTGGACGTCTTCTTCTCGGGGACGAACAACGGTCGCTACATCGACAGGTACAACCGCCGTTTGGGCACGTCGCGCGAGGTGAGCCCGTATCCCTGGTTCTATTCGGGCGAGCCGGCCAACGACATGGTGGAGCGGTGGCAGTGGACGTTCCCCATCATCTTCTCGCCCATCGATCCCAATACGCTGTACACGTCGTCGAATCGGCTCTGGCGGACCACCGACGGCGGAAACACCTGGGAGGCCCTGAGCGGCGACCTCACCCGCGCCGACCCCAACACCCTGGGACATTCCGGCGGACCCATCACCGGTGACATGAACGGTCCCGAGGTCTACGCCACCATCTTCTCGGTGGGACCGGGCAAGGTGGACATCGACGTCATCTGGACCGGGTCCGATGACGGCTTGGTACACGTGACCAAGAACGGCGGGCAAACATGGACCAACGTCACGCCGCGAGACATGCCTGACTTCGGACGCGTGAGCCAGATCGACGCCTCGGCGTTCGACGCCGGCCGGGCGTACGTCTCGGTGCGGCGGCCCCTGCTGGACGACTTCGCACCCTACATCTGGAAGACCGACGACTACGGCGAAACGTGGACGAAGATCGTGGGCGGCATCCGCGAGGATGCGTACGTCCACGCCGTGCGTGAAGACCCGAACCGTGAGGGGCTGTTGTACGCCGCTACCCAGCACGGGGTCTACATCTCCTACGACGACGGCGCCAACTGGCAGGAACTCAACCCCAAATTGCCGGATCTCCCGATCGTCGACCTCATCGTGGAGGAGAACGAACTGGTCATCGCGAGCCACGGGCGCGGTTTTTGGGTGTTGGACAACGTCGCGCCCCTCCGGCAAGCCACTCCGAACTTGACGGCGGAGGACGCGATCCTCTTCGATCCGCCGGTGGCGTACCGCTCCGCCAACGGCGTGTCGCTGTCGTGGTGGCTCGCGGCGGCACCAGAACAGGCGAAGCTGGAGATCCTCGATGCCAGCGGCGAGGTGCTACGGACGTACGAGCCGGCTGACACCACGGTGGAGCGGGACCGCTGGTCCGGCCCCGCCATGCCTGCCGAAGCCGGCCTGAACTTTTTCCAGTGGGACCTGCGCATCGATCCGGCGGCCACCTTCCCCGGCATGATTCTCTGGGGCGTCAGGACCATGGCGCCTGTGGTTCCACCGGGTCGGTACACGATACGGCTCACCGCCGACAATCGCGTCGAGACGACGGAGGTCGAAGTTCGGCGTCACCCATGGATCACCGACGTCACCAACGCCGACCTCCAGGCTCAGTACGAGTTTGGACGGCGGATCCGAGCCAAGGTCAACGAGGCCAACCAGTCGGTCATCGCCATCCGCCGGGTGAAGGCGCAGCTCGAAGATCGACTGGAACAGTCCGACGATGCGCGCCTGGCCGAAACCGGCGAGAGGCTGATTGCAAGCGCGTCCGAGGTGGAGGCCAACATCTACCAGGTGCGGAACCGGAGTAATCAGGATCCGCTGAACTTCCCCATCAAGGTGAACAACCGCCTGGCGAATCTCCTGTCCATGTCCGAGCGCGGCGACGGCCGCCCCGGAAACAACCTGGAGGAGATCTTCCAGATCATGGTGGACGAGCTGCGGCGCCATACCGACCGACTGGAGGAGGTGTGGGCCACCGATCTCGCAGACGTGAATCGTGAGCTGGAACGCCTCGGCTTGGAGACCCTGGATCCTGAAGACGAGAGTACGCCATTGACCTCGGAGTAGGCGCCACTCTTCGATTCAGGGGAGGCGGATTCTTTCCGGGCCTTGGCCTCGAGCTCGTTTCCCCGGCCAGGAAGGTGGTACGGATCACGTGAGCTATTTCCGCCGGGACTTCCTGGCTTCCAGTTTCTCCAGGATTGGCTCGACGGCTGCAATCCCGTCGCCATCATCGGTTTGATCGAATGGAAGTGGACTCGGTGAGCACCCAGCCCGATGTTGCTTCGCAAGCGGCAGGGCCATTGGCGCGTGAAAGCCGGCGCGCTATGCTCCTTGCGTGAACAAGCGATGGATGATCTACGGCGCGTACGGATACACCGGCGAGCTGATCGCGCGAGAGGCGGTCGCCCGGGGGATGACCCCGGTACTGGCCGGCCGGCGAAAGAAACCGCTATCGAGCCTGGCCAAAGAGCTCGGACTCGAACACCGGGCTTTCGGTCTCGAGAATCCCGATCTCGTGAGGAGCGGGTTGGAGGGCATGACGCTCGTGCTGCATTCCGCCGGCCCGTACTCCGCCACCAGTGGGCCAATGGTAGAAGGGTGTCTGAAGACGGGCACGCACTATCTCGATATCACGGGCGAGATTCGTGTCTTCGAGTCGTTGCACGCGCGGGACGAGGAGGCGCGGAATGCGGGGGTGATAGTCCTTCCCGGCGTCGGCTTTGACGTGGTGCCCACGGATTGTCTGGCCGCACGGCTTGCCTCGTGCATCGATCAGCCCACCACCTTGGAGCTGGCGTTCCGTACCACGCGTAGCCTCTCGCAGGGCACGGCCAAGAGTGTCATTGAAAGCATGGGGTATCCCAATCTGGTGCGGCGAGGCGGGCGGATCGTTGAAGTGCCCATGGGCAGGCTTTTGCGCGATATCCCCTTCTCGGACAAGACGCGTTTTGGCTTGGCGATCCCGTGGGGCGATGTCAGCACCGCGTACTACTCGACTGGTATACCGGATATAACGGTATACCGTACGATGCATCCCAAGCGAGCCAGGAAGGCGCACCTGATACGGCTTGTGCAGTGGGCATTGCGGATCGGTCTGGTCCAGCGGTATCTGAAGTGGCGGGTCGAGCGCACCGTCACCGGGCCGACGCAGCAACAGCTTACGGAGGGGATGGCGCAGGTCTGGGGTGAAGTGCGGAACGCGCAAGGCGAAACGGCCACCGCGGAACTCACCACGCCGAACCCCTACGCGTGCACCGCCGACGCTGCCGTCTCTTCCGTAATGCGCGTATTCGATGGGGAGGTATTGGCGGATTCTGGTTTTCTGACGCCATCGCTCGCGTTCGGCGCTGATTTTGTATCTGGTTTGCACGGCGTCACGTGGACGATGGAGCCGGAACCGAGATAACCTACCATCGCCTTGCGATGCTGCTACGGAATGCCGACGCGGAAATGGCCGAGGCACGCGAGGCCAGAGCATGTTGAATTGGCGGGGATAATTCGGTTTCGATATTCCGTGTTGGATATTGGATAATTGGATATCGATCGTACCGCCGTCGGTGTCCAGGCGAGGGTCAACGGAGGGGATGCCGCCAGCGCAGATCCCGAAACCGGGCGTAGTCACCGTCCGTTGTAATGAACTCGCTGCCGGACTCGATCGCGAGAGCCGCGAGGAATGCATCGGGTACGAGGTTGCCCCGCGCGGATGCATCACGGCAAATCTTCGTGAAGATGTCCCAGTGTCGCGCACCGGGCTGGATGGGCACGGCCGACGGTTGGGACCGAAACACGCCCACGAACGCCAAGGCGGCGGGCACCGGTGTAGGCGGAGTGAACACGCGGGCGTGGGTCACGACCCGGAGAAAGCCTGACAGGATCAGGTCCGACACGGCGTAGGCCTCGTCCGAGTTGACCAACTCCTCGAGCCACGGGGCGTACGCGTCGTGTTCGGCCGCATCGGTGCGGAATGCGTAGACGAGGACGTTGACGTCAACCAGGCGCATCGCGCTCGTCCATCAGTTCCACCAAGGCAGCCGTGTCGTCGAGGTCGATGCCGGGTTGCAAACCCTCGCCACAGAACGTCGGCAGTCTGACCGGCTCGCGCACCTGGCTCACTCGGCGCCGAGCCAGCAGTTGCCGCACGGCGTGCTCGATCACGCGGGTCAGGGTCGTTCCCGTGCGGGCCGCGTGTTCCTTAGCCCGACGCAGGAGTTCGTCGTCCATCCGGATCGTCGTACGCATATGTCAAAGCATATTATTAGGACATATATATGTCAAGCTTGGCACTGAGAGCCACTTTCCGAAG
Organism: Gemmatimonadota bacterium; assembly: GCA_022566515.1. Taxonomy (GTDB): domain Bacteria; phylum Gemmatimonadota; class Gemmatimonadetes; order Gemmatimonadales; family GWC2-71-9; genus B3T1B10. Next base: position 3,278 of record JADFIT010000134.1, on the reverse strand, counting down.
TCGGACAAGCGGACTCGCTACCCGCCCACATAGTAGAGGAAGGGCGAGGCATGCCTTGCCCTTCCTCTCGACGACGGACGATGAGCCATTTGCGATTGACGGCGACGGGATCCGGCAATCTCCAATCACTGAATCGCGAAGTGCGCCTTCACACCCCCGACCACGCGGTCCTCGAAGTCATCCGCCAGTGCCCCGACCAGAATCACCATGGGTGTGATCGTGACCTTTCCCACCACGATCGGCACCGAGACGTTCAGGTCGGCATAGCTGAAGGACGAACGCGACGGATCGAAGCGGTAATACCCGTTGTTGTATTCGATCCGACCGGTCGCCTGGACGGTGACGTTCGTCCCGGCAGGAATCCCGTGGGTCAGCGTCAGGACGGTGTGATCTCCGGTGGTGAGATCGAAGTCCCGAGCGTAGTAGAGGGTGGGTGTGCCGGTCACGTATAGGACGAGACCGCCGTAAATCTCCGGCGTCATGTCCCACCCGGAAGCGAACTTGAAATTGTATACGGCCCCCCCGATGAATCCGCCGAGCTTGTCGTGGAACTGATAATAGTAATCCCCCCACACATCGCCTTCGTTGATTTCTTCCGTATCGAAGTCGTAGTTGGTGAATGCATGGAACGTCCAGCTGCCATAGCCGAGGTCGATCTGTCCCTGCATGACCCCGCCGGTCGAGAACGGAACGCCCGCGAAGAGATACCGCGTTCTGTAGTCGAGATCCGCGCCCAACGTGACCGGTGTACCGTTCTGCGCGGATGCGGGCGCCGGTCCGCCCGAGACCAACACCGCCATGGTCAACGCGCCGTACACGTACTGCTGGATGTTTGGTTGCATAACCACTCTCTCCTCATCTTAAAGCGAAGCGCAACGGGCCTGGCATGACCACGACCGAGCCGTCGGTCAGGTCGGGCCCTCATCAGGGTGGACACGAAAACGGCGAAATGTGCCTCACCGGCGAACGGGAGCTAGAAGCCCCCACGGACGAGCCGCCGCAGCTCCTCGAACCAGTTCACGACGACCACGACACGTTGCGACACGCCGGCTCCCCAACTCGCGACCATGACGAACCGCTGACCGTCCGGATGGACGTCGTAATTGGTGTGGTAATGCCATCTTATGTACCGGCCGGTGAACAACACCTGCCGATCCAAAACCCGGAACTCTCCCGCGGTTTCCACGGATGCTGCCATCATGTCGTCGCCGTTCCGGTAGAACAGCTCCCGGCCGTCGGGTGACCAGGCAGGCTCGGTGCCGCCGCCGAGCGACACGGGAATGCGCCGCCCCGGATTCGGGAACCGGCTGACGTAGATCTCGTACTGCCCGGTGATATTCGACGAGAATGCGAGCCAGTTCCCGTCCGGTGAAATCCGCGCCGCGTCTTCGAGTGACGATGGCAGATCGAACAGTAGCCGGGGCGGATCGCTGCCGTCGGTCCGCATCACCCACAGGTCTCGGCTGCTCCCGCCTTGGGATTGCCGTCGGAACACCAGGTGCTGGCCGTCGGGTGACCACGACTCTGGATAGAGCTGCTCGGTCGAGTCAGCCTGGAGGAACATCTGCGCCGCTCCGGTTCCGTCGGACGCCTTCCAGCGCAGGTCCGCCCTCCCGCTGGCCCTCTCGGTGGTGAACACGAACCGCGAGCCGTCCGGACTCCAGACGGGGTAATAGTTGTGTCCGTCGAACGTGGCCGGGCCGAACGATGAGTCCGCCATCTCGTATACCCAGATCTGACGGGTGGGCGGCGTGCCACGCCCTACGATGACGCGCTGCCCGTCGGCGGAGAAGCTGGGAGACGTGAACTGTTCCGGGTCCGTGAGGAAGTCCGGGAGACCGGTCCGATCCACCAGGGCCAGCCGGCCGTTGGCGGACGCCCCGGTTAGGTAGACGAGAGAGCCATTAGTCGAAATCGCGAAATCCATGGATCCGGTCTGTTTGACCGTCACGCCGGCCATGAGCGTGTCGGCCGGCCCCGTCACTTCGAGCTGCCGCGCGTCAAACGGCACGCCCATCAACATTTCGTCGGCACGACCGTACACGATGTATCCATCCCTACGGTCCCCAATGTACCGCGGCGCGATTCCGGGAAAGAGCCTTGTGATCTGGCCCGAGCCCGGGGAGAGCACCGCCACCTGCGTCTCTTCCAGGCCGCCGACGGTGATGGTGAAGAGCACGGCATCGCTTCCGGGGAGGCGTTGGGGCCGGCTGTGCATCAGCTCGCCACGGGCCGAATCCAGTGTGGTGATTTGCTCGGGCGTTCCCCCGGAATCCGGAACCTGCCACAGCCCGCTCGTGGACCCGAACATGATGACGTGGTCCGGTCCCCAGCTGGGGCCGCGAGGCTCGGGGAACTCGGCGATGCTAAGCGGCGCCCCGCCGGTGACCGGCAGCCGCATGAGCCCCACCACGGTAGCGAACCCGACCGATTCGCCATCGGGTGAAAAGAACGGGTCGAGCGCCGCGTCGGTCCCCGGCATGGCACGGGCCTCGAGCTGATCGAGGGCACGCAGATAGAGCTGTTCGGTGCGCTCTCCCTGTCCCACGTAGGCGATGGTGGAACCGTCGGGCGAAATGGCGAGCGCGTGTCGCACCGTACTGAAGAATTCGCCGGTGGGATAGGCCCAATCGAATCGCGTGACGGATCCTGGACCAGCCGCTGATTCGCGCATCCATCCCAACGCCGCGGCGACGGCCAGGACGACGATGGCAGCGCGCGACGCCCATGTGCGCCAGGAAAAGCCCCTGAGCTGCACGAAACCGAGCCACTGGCTGGTGGCGGATGGGTTGACCAGGGCTTCCCCGAACTGAGCTACGGTGGGGTATCGATCTGCCGGCAGCTTTGCGAGGGCGCGGTGCACCGCCATCTCGATGTGCGGCGGGACCGTCTCGCGGGCAGCCCGGATCCGGCGCGGCGGCTCCGTCATCACCTTGGCGATGATGGCCGGCACCGTCGGACCGGTGTGGGGTGGTTCCCCGACCAGCATCTCGTACAGCACGCAGGCCACGGCGTACTGATCGGTCCGCCCGTCGACCGTACCGCCGCCGGCGGCCTGCTCGGGGCTCATGTACTCTGGCGTGCCGATCGACAGCCCGGTTTGGGTGAGGCGCTGCCCGCCCGCGGCGCTCACGGCCAGGGCAATCCCGAAGTCCGCGACGATCGGTTGGCTTTGCAGGAGGATGTTCGCGGGCTTGATGTCCCGGTGCACGACGTCGCTCTGATGCGCGTACTCAAGGGCATTGCACACGGCGACAGCAATCGAGACGGCCTCCTCG
>JADFIT010000018.1 GCA_022566515.1 Gemmatimonadota bacterium | reverse complement strand
AGGGTTCTCGTTACTCGAGATACGGATCTCGCCGTCTTGGGGGGGCTCAATCACCCCGATTTCGCTGCCCAGGGGACCGAGTTCTTCGGCCAGGGCCTCGCGCCCCCTGGCGATGATGAGCGGCGCGGTCGGCTGGCCTCCACTCACCTCGAGTCCGAAGAACGCTCTGCGGGAGAGCGGCATGGGGTTCCTCCTAGCTGGAGATGCGGCGTAGGTGCCGAGGCTAAAGTAAAGCTCAGGAACATTGGTGGCCAGTCACTTCCATCGCTGATCGGCACAACCGCCAGGAATCCCAACAGTGGCACAGGGGCGATCACCAGGTTTGAGAGCCATCGACCGCCCGCAGGGACTCGGGTACCATTGCTTGCGGGCGATGAGCGACCTGCCACTGCCGCCAAAGGAGGTAGATCGCGGGAATCACGCCCAACGTAAGCGCGGAAGCGGTGACCATACCCCCCACCATCGGCGCGGCGACCCGCTTCATCACATCGGCACCGGTTCCCGCACTCCACATGATCGGCGCGAGGCCGCCCATGATCGCGGTCACCGTCATTATCACCGGGCGCAACCGCTCGAGGGCCCCATCTCGCACGGCGTCACGCACATCCCTCCCGGTGACCATCCGCCCTTCGAGCCTCCTACGTTCGAACGCCTCGTCAAGATAGATCATCATCAGGACGCCGGTTTGCGCCGCAACACCTGCCAGCGCGATGAACCCAACCCAAACCGCTACACTCATGTTGTATCCAAGGAGCCAGAGAAACCAGACACCGCCCACGAGAGAGAAAGGCATCGCGAGCATGACGATCAGCGATTTGGCAGTCGATCCAAAGTTGAGATACAGCAGAAGGAAGATGATCGCCAGCGTTACCGGGATCACAACACGCAGCTTCTGTGCGACGCGTTGCATGAATTCGTATTGACCGCTCCACATGAGCGAGTACCCGGGGGGAAGCGTGAACTGCTCGGCCACTACCTGCTGGGCCTCCCTCACGTAGCCCCCCAGGTCACGCCCTCCCATGTCCACAAAAATGTTTGTCACCGGAAACGCACCTTCCGTCTTGACGAGCACGACACCCTGGATGGCCTCTACCCTGGCCACCTGACCCAACGGGATTTGCGCTCCCCCCATGGCCGGGATGACCACCTCACGAATCTTCTCTACGTTATCCCGCAGCTCACGAGGATACCGCACGTTCACCGCGTACCGCTCGCGTCCCTCCACCGTGATCGCTGCGTTGATTCCACCCACGGTGGCCATGATGGCGCTGTGCACATCACCCACGTTTAGCCCGTATCGAGCGGCTTCGGCGCGGTCGATATCGATATCGACGTAGTAACCCGAGACACCACGCTCCGCGAAGACACTCCGCGTACCAGGGACCGCCCGAATGATCGGCTCGAGACGTTCCCCCAGCATCTGCAGCGTATCGAGATTGGGGCCGAAGATCTTGATGCCCACCGGAGTGCGAATGCCGGTTGCGAGCATGTCGATGCGACCCTTGATAGGCATCGTCCAGGAATTGGTCACACCCGGAAGCTGCACGGCCCTATCCATGTCCGCAATGAGTTGCTTGTACGTCATGCCCGGACGCCACTGGTCCCGCGGCTTGAGCGTGATCGTCGACTCGAACATGGAAAGCGGCGCCGGGTCGGTCGCGGTGGTCGCGCGGCCTGCCTTACCGATGACCGACACAACTTCGGGAAACGAGAACAGAACGCTGTCCTGGTAGCGCAGGATCTTCCGGGCTTGCGCTATGGACACACCCGGCACGGTGGTCGGCATGAACAGGATCGATCCTTCGTCCAGGGGAGGCATGAACTCACTGCCGAGACGCTGCCACGGGACGACAGTCGCGGCGAGCAGGGCGAGCGACCCAGCTATGACCACCCACGGCCGCCGGACGACAAACTCGATAATAGGTCGGTACACCCAGCGCAGCAGCCGGTTCACCGGGTTCGCCGCCTCCGGGCGAATCTTGCCCCGAATCAGATATCCCATGAGAACAGGTACCAATGTGATCGTCAACAGGGCTGAACCAGCCATGGCAAACGTCTTAGTGAACGCCAGCGGCTTGAAGAGCCGTCCTTCCTGTTGCTCCAATGCAAAAACCGGAAGGAAGCTGAACGTGATGATGAGCAGCGCGAAGAACAGCGGCGGCCCAACCTGCTTGGTACTCTTCAGAACGATATCCCACCGCGACGAGCGTCCCTCGTCCCGCTCGAGATGCTTGTGCATGTTCTCGATCATGACGATGGCGCCGTCTACCATCACGCCGATGGCGATGGCGATGCCTCCCAAGCTCATGATGTTGGCGTCGACGCCGATCACACGCATGACAATGAACGAGACCAGAATGCCAAGCGGCAACACGATGATGGCCACGAGGGCCGATCGGAAGTGGAGCAAGAACAACACCGCCACGCCAGCCACGATCAGCGATTCCTCGAGTAGCTTGTGGCGTAGCGTATCGATGGCCTCGTGAATCAGCTCGCTGCGGTCGTAGACGGTACGCACGCGGACACCCGCCGGCAGCCCCTCCTCGATCTCCCGGAGACGAGCCTTGATCGCTTCGATCGTCTTGAGCGCATCGGACCCGTAACGCATCACCACAATGCCCGCCACCACGTCGCCACGACCGTTCAGGTCGGCGACACCTCGACGAGGCGCGGGCCCAAGCTTCACGGTGGCCACATCCTGCACCCGGATAGGGGTTCCCATCGACGTGGCTCCTACGGATACGTTCTCGATGTCCTCGATACCGTCGAGGTATCCGAGTCCGCGGATCATATACTCGCGGCCACCCATCTCGAGAACCCGCGCGCCGATGTCGGTGTTATGTGCGCCGATGGCCTGTGCGACACGGGTAACCGGAATTCCAAAGGCCCGCAGGCGCTCGGGATTGACCTCCACCTGGTATTGCTTGACGAACCCACCGAAGGTCGCCACCTCGGACACCCCCGGCACTGCAGTAAGCTGGTAGCGCACATACCAGTCCTGGAGCGTCCGCAGTTCCGCAAGGTCCAGGCTGTCTGATTCCAGGGTGTACATGAACACCCAGCCCACACCGGTGGCATCCGGGCCCAGCACGGGCTCCACTCCCGGTGGCATGTTCTGACGCAGACCGCTCATGTACTCGAGGACGCGCGATCGCGCCCAGTAAAGGTCCGTGCCGTCCTCGAAGATCACATACACCAGGCTCAGTCCGAAGAAGGAATACCCGCGAACAACGCTGGCGCCGGGCACCTTGAGCATCTCCGAGGCGATCGGATAGGTGACTTGATCCTCCACGATCTCCGGAGCCTGCTCGCGGTAGTCGGTCCGAATGATGACCTGCACGTCGGACAGGTCGGGGATGGCGTCCAGCGGAATCGTCCTCATCGCCCAAATCCCGCCAGCGATTACCGCCGCCGAAGCGAGAAGCACGAGCGCGCGGTTGCGGAGCGACCACTCGATGATCCTGTCAATCATGATTGACCCTCCGTGTCATCCTGGCTGTGCTGGGATTGGGACGTATCGACAGCCGCACCGCCGCTCCGCGTGCCCGACATGCCAGGCATGCCGGGCATGCCACCTCCGCTGCTGCCGAGGCGTGACTCGGCATCGATCAGGAAGTTGGCCGAGACGACGATCGTCTCACCCTCTGTCAGACCCTCGAGGATCTGCACACGGTCGCCCCCGCGCGGACCCAGCACCACCTCGCGGGACATTAGCATGCCCTCGTCGTCCCGGACGAACACGAGATTACGCACCCCGGTGACCACGACCGCCTCGAGCGGTATCGCGATAACGTCGCTTCCGATAAGGGCGTCGAAGAAAATCGTCGCATACATGCCCGGCTTGAGCGCCATGTCGCGATTCGGCACAGTGATCCGCACCCGGTTCGTACGGCTCCGCTCGTCGACCATCGGGTAAACGAAGCTCACCCTGCCCACGCGGCGCTCTCCCGGGTAGGCAGCGACTTCGATCTCGGCCTGCGACCCGGTCCTTACAAACTGCAGATCCTGCTCGAACACCTCCCCTTCCACCCACATCTCTCTGAGGTCGGCCAGGCGGTACAGATGCATCCCCAGCATCACTCGCTGGCCCTGCACAACATGTTTCTCCAGAACGATGCCGGTGACGGGCGCGACAAGGGTAAGGGTCTTGGTCGCTTCACCGGTGGCTTCCACTCGCTCGATCTGTTCGGGGGTGATGTCGAAGTAAACCAGGCGTCGCCTCGCCGCCTCGAGCATGATTTGGGCATTGCGCCACGCTTCATCGGCACTCGAGTCCACTTGCGACGCCAGCCGCATCGCTGTCAGCAGCTCCTCTTGGGCCGCCACCAGCATGGGGCTGTACAGAGTGAGTAGCGGCTGACCCCGGCGCACCGACTGTCCGGTGTAATCAACAAACAGCTCCTCGACGAAGCCGTCGATTTTGGGCGTGACGTCTACGATGTTTGGCTCCGGGACCTGAATCAGTCCAACCGTTCGGATAGTGCGTGTCAAGCTGTCACGCCGGACTGTGGCATATCTAACGCCGATCGCGCGAGCTTGAGCGGCGCTGAGATGCACCGGCTGGCGCACCATCGCGCCCGTGCTGTCGAGCTCACCCTGCGGCCCGCCTGCCTGCATCTGTGCGTGCTCCGCAGCAGACATTCCCTCCATAGAAGAATCTTCGCCGCCACCGCAGCCGATGAGCCATCCGGCACCCAAAGCCAAAAACCCAGCGAGCCGTTTCATTGCACCTCTCCAATCTGTCCGCCTATAAGAGCTTCGATCTGCGCAACCGCCCGATGGTACTCGGCCGTGAGCCGCACGCTCTCGATCTCGTAGCGGTTGACCGTCATTTCGTTCTGCACCAATGTCATGTAATCCACCTCTCCAACCCGATATGCGGACAGCGCCGATTCGACCGCGGCGCGGGCCTGTGGCAGAATAGCCGTGGCATAGAGCACCGACAGGCTGCGGGCCCGATCGGCCTCGGCCGTAAGCTCGGCGATGCGGGCGAATGTTTCGTTGTAAAGATCCAACTCCTTGGCTTCCTCCATCGCCTGCATCGCAGCCATCTCGCGCCGAAGCGGAAGCTGCCGCGACCCCGCCCACAACGGAACGCTGATTCCGAACATGAGCGTCGCGAGGTTCTCAAACTGAGGCCGCTGTCCATATCCCAGAGTGACCGTTAAATCCGGATAAAGCGTGCGCCGGGCGGCCCGGTAACCCGCCGCCGCCGCCCTGGCGCGCTCACGCGCCGCCCGCAACGCGGGCCGCGACTCTGCGGCAAGGCTCATCAACAAATCCTGCGTCGGAAGGACGCCGGTCAGAACCGGCAACTCCAACGCTCCCACGGGAACCGTAGGAGCGCGGCCCAGCAGCGCGTTCAATCGGGCCACCATGGCCACCCGGCCCTGCTCCATTACGGTGATGTCCTCCGTCATGGTTGCAATGGCAACTTGCGCCTGAAGCACATCCTGCTGGAGCCCTCTGCCCACTCCGTACATGGCTGAAGAAACTTGGTAAAAATCGCGCAGCAGTTCTCGAGTCTCTTCCATGATCCGCAGAGCCCGATCTACATAAGCAACCTGGTAGTAAACCGACTTGACCCCTGCTACCAGGACCACCTCAGTCTCCTGCGTCTCCAGTCGACCGGCCACTGCCAGGTGCCGCATCCTCTCCCGACCGAACTTCAGCTTGCCCGGCCATGGGAAACGCTGCATCAACTGAATGGAATTCATCGTCATACCCTGATCGGTATCGAAGTCCGTTGGCCAATTCCTGAATCCAAACGACAGCTGGGGATCGGGTAACGCTCCAGCGGGTGACACCCGCTCCACTGCGGCATCGGCACGCAACCGAGCGGCCAGGAGTGCCGGGTTCGCCGCCCGAGCGATGCCAATAGCATCCGCAAGAGCCAGCGTATCCGACGGGTACTGTGCCTCGGCTAACCTTGGCCCGGCAACGATCGGGACCAGCATGACCAACGCTTTTAGAATCCTCATGAGACTCCACTGTCAGCACGTTCTACAAGACGACCTCACAGGACACCAACGCACGCGTCAGGCCGAAGGGGCCAACTCTGCTAACATGTTGGTGGCAAAGGTGTTAGATCTGTCTAAACTTTTCGCTAAGGCGGGCTAGTAGGGGTAAACGCCGCAGCCACCGGGGCAAATGCCCCACTCGCATCTGGGCCTCCTGACTGGTGCTCTGAGGTTCAGCACAGCTCCCGGGACGTCAGAAGTCATGATCCCAAGGGTGTCTGGCGTGACCCCGCCAAGCACCGGATGCAGGTGGTCGTCTCATACTGGGTGGGGGATCTGCCGCACACCGCGGGGCGCATGACCCATGTACCGGGAAGCCGCTCGAGGCGACGCATTCATAACCTGTTGGAAACTCAACGCTTTGGTGACTAGTACCCCTAGGCATTGAGCGTGCTCAAGAACGAAGCGGTCACACAACTCCAGAGGATTCGATCTTGGCAGCAAAAACAGAATGGTTCGCAGTGGGTCTCGTACTTGCGGGTCTGACGGCGGTGCTCGTGGTGACAGCGGCGCTCACTTCCGAGCGTCGATTGATCGGTCCCGGCAGCGAGGCACCGGATTTCGAAGCTGTCGACGTGGCGACAGGCGAAATCGCCACCCTCGCCGACTACCGAGGCGAGGTCGTCCTGTTGAACATCTGGGCCACCTGGTGCAAACCGTGTGAGGAGGAAATGCCCTCCATGCAACGACTGCATGAGACTCTCGGCCCGGACGGACTAAAGATCGTGGCCGTGAGCATCGATATAGCCCCCACGGCCAAGGTCCTCGGCTGGGTGCAGGAGCGCAATCTAACGTTCGACGTTCTGCAAGATCGGGGACGGCGAATCGAGGGACTTTACCAGACGACCGGGGTTCCGGAGAGCTACGTCATCAACCGCGCCGGTGTGATCGTCAAAAGGCAAATCGGCGCCTATGAGTGGGACGGTCCCGTTCCGATAGCGCTTTTCCGGCGACTGATGGATTTGGAGGAAAACCAGCCGGCGACAGCCATGCCTACTACCTCTTCTGTTCCCAACGCCAAGGAGCGCTCGGGCGCGATCCAGACACTTACGCGCGAGCCGTCAAAGCGCCGGTTAGAACTCACCGAAAGCAAGCAGATCAAAGGTTGATATGGATAAGACGCAATGTGGCTGCTGCGTGCGACCGATCGAGCCCAAGAGCGCCCCTCACGGGCTTGTTACGGCGGGGATTCGTCTGGTAATCGCAGGAATGGGTTGTCCCAACTGCGCAATACGTGTGCGAAACGCGTTGCTGAGCGTGGACGGTGTGGCTGAAGCCCATGTGAAACTCGTGCCCTCTGTGAGTCGCGTGCTTTACGACGGCGAGCGTGTTACCACCGAGCAGTTGATTACCGCCGTCGCCTACGCTGGGCAGGGCACTCACCACGAGTACTGCGCACGGACGATGACGTAACAGCTACGACAAGGCGCCGAGGTTGGCATGTACTCCGTCCTCCGCCGCCTCTACGCCGCGGGACCTCAGGGTGGCCAGATTACGGATGGAAAGGTGAATCGGCGATACGAACCGCCCCTCGCCGGAAACTCAACGTATCTCGAACGTCAACGTTGCCCACTTCGACTTGTAATCCACATCGTCCTCCATCACCTCGACCATGTTGACGAACTTGACGTACCATTTTCCTGGAGAATCTAGAGTGATTCGAGCTACTCCATAATGATCCGTTCTTACCATCCGCTCCTCGATAGTCGCGCCTCGGTGGACGCCCCCGGCGATCACGGCTTGGGTCGCGACGGGTCGCCCGTCTACCAGACAACGCACGCTCAGTTCTGACCCAACACTCAGGGAATAGGGATTTTGCAGCGGTACGATCTCGGCGGGGTAGCCAAGCGGTGTGTCGAATGCGCTGCTCCTGGAGGCGCCAACTTGGAATACGGCCTTGACGTGTTTCGAATAACGCTCGGTCACAGCCTTTCCCAGCTCGTCGCCCCGTCTACGCGCATCGAGGACGTCGGTAATGCCGTCCCCTTCGAGATACGCGTTGAAGGCATCGGCTTCCAGGTCCAGGTTTCGCGCGCGCGTCGCCACCCCGACCACATAAGTCCCCGAACCTCCGGTCTCGAAGCGGAGAAAGCTAGAATCCCCTCGCACACTCCACGCGGTCGTATCGAGGTGGGCAACACCGTCCGGCGAAACGACGCTGATATCGGTAATTCGATCGGCGACGAGGGCGGCCTCAGTACTCGTGAACGTACCGTTCAACACCGTTATGCGTGCCGATGTGTCTGGGGCAAGAAAATAGCTGTCCAGCTTCAGAAAGAGATCGTGTGCTCAGAAGACAGAGACTCCTCCAAGCATGAGGCCGAGTACCATCGCGATACGGGACTTCATGAACCACGCTCGCGTTTGGCCCGTCCCGATGTGTGGAGGTGCACGATCAACCAACGACCGTCTCGCCTTTCCAACACCGCGGTCCCCCGACCTTCGCGCTCCAAATGCCCGCGCTGTGTATCCACCGCGAGATCGTAGCGGAACGACGACCAAGCGACGTCCCCGCGGACCTGGGGCTCGATGCCGTAGAACCGATACTCGAAGTTCTCGAAGCTCTCGAGCTCAGGGCCGAGGTGGTTGTCTCGGTAGTCCACCCACCCGTGGTTGATCCCGGCACCCTCGATGATGTGGATACCGCGCTCTGGCGCAAAGAGAGTATCGATCGCCTCGAGATTGTTGGCTTGAGAATACGCAGCCACCGCTTCTATGACTTGGCGGATGGCGTCCGCGTCAGAGGTCTGGGCTTGGACCATCGGCGGTACAGCGACCGCCACCAAGCCAACCCAACTAACGGTGCAAAAGGTTCTTTTCATCGTTACCTCTCCATGTTGTGGTCAACCGGTTCCTTGAGGCCTGCGAAGCAACAAACCACCACCGACAAGCGCGATAATGATCCCGACAACGGCCCCACCCCTAACCCACGGACTGCCCGCCCGTTCAAGGATCAAGGGCTCGTCCGTTGGAGCGTCTTCCGCGGATTCCGCATCGTGTGAGTGACCATCTTCCACGTGCCCGCCGTCGTCTTCCGAGATCCCCGGATCTTTCTCGGGTGCCGGCGACTCCGCCAGCAGTTCGACGTTCAGGCTCGCAACCTCGTCTCCATCCGTCGCGATGGCGACGAGGCGATACGCTCCGAGCTCGATATCCGCTGGAATGTCAAACGACTCAGCAAATCCCCCGACCGAATCGGTGGTGACGTCGCCCAAGCGAAAACGGCCGGCGACGCCAACGAGCAGCAGTGCCAACTTGCCGTGCTCAGCGAACATTTCTCCCCTGATCGGAACCGTGCTCCCGGCAACGAGTTGGCGCTTGGCGAGTTTCAGTGTTCCTTCAGGATGCCTGAGGGCGTCGGCCGCAATGACGGTGGCCGGGATGCTCGTGATCACCGCCACGAGACTACCTACGATGAGCGCGCGACCTGGCCAACTTCTGTAAAACGACATGAAATCATCTCCTCTTGATTCGCTTTGATTCGTTACATGCCCAAATGCGTCTGCCCGGGGGCAAGCGCCGCATATACGATCGCCACAACGAGTATGACGAACAACGTCACACCCAAGACACGCGTCACCGTCGCGCCTCGTCCGGGCTGCCGGTCACTGATGGGCACAATCGCCAGAAAACCAAATAAGACGGCTGGGGCGATCAGCATTCCATTCATGCCCAAGAGGTTCTCCGCTGCGTAGATCCAAAGAAATTCCCAGGGCGGCTTCGTGACCTCGAACCCGCCGACGCCTGGGGCCAGCAGACCATGGGGTAACGCGATGGCAAAAATGCCGACCACCGCGACCAGCAGCAAGGCAAAGCCACCGAGGGGTCGCAAATGACTACGGAACAAGGCGCGTTCGGTTCCGGCAGCGCTCACCCCGAGGTGACGTATCAGCCAAAGGTGCAGTCCGAGGATCAACACTAAAGCGAGCGGGAGAACAGAGACGTGCACCCCGTAGAGGCGTGTGAGCAGTGGAGTCGACGGAGTAAACGCTTCCTGAAGCGGAACACCGAGCGGGCCGACAAGATCGGCTCCCGCCGTCGCGTGCGCCAAAGCCTCGACGGCTTCTTGGTCGCCGGTCAGGACGGTTCCCGTGAAGGAGAGACCAAACAATAGCGCGAGCAGCAGTACACCGCTCCACCACAGGCCCTCACGGGGATTCCTGAACCCACGCCGCCAGAACACGGCGGCAAGATGCGCGAAGACCAAGACCATCGCGCCCGAAGCACTCCACACGTGAACGTCGCGCAAAAACGTCACAAGCGGGACATTGGTGATGATGTACTGCACCGAGCTGTGCGCCGCCAGCGGTGCCGGATTGTAGTACTGCGTCAGCACGATCCCGGTCACCGCCAGGAGAGTAAGGGACACGAGGGTCAACGCACCGAGCATGAAGTCGAGTCGGTTCGCTCTCGCCGGAACGTCATAGTCCAAGCCGTGAAGCGCAAGGCGTTCGGCGACAGGTCCGTGGCGCGTCGGCCCTGCTGTGGGTGGTGGCGTCGTCATTTACTCCTCGTCGTTGCGTGGGCGGCCAAGCACTTCGTCATTCCAAAATCCTCCGGCATGCTCATGATCATCCGTTGTCTCTGGTACGTTTCAGAACCACACCCGAAGTCCGCCCACGGCCGCAAGATCGCTCACCGCCTCGCCGCTCAGACGCGCGAGGTCAGCCGTGCCTGCGAACCGCCGCAGCCAGCTGACGCCGAGGTAGGGAGCGTACTCTCGCCGGATCTCGTAGCGTAGGCGAAACCCAAGATCGAGATCGTTGAGTCCGGACCCGACGCCAAACTCCGGGACCTCCTGCACCGCGGCATTCACTTCGATCCGCGGCTGGGCGATGAGCCGCTGCGTGACGAACATGTCGTACGTTGTCGTCACACGCGCAGAGATGTCCCCGTCCTGGCTCACGAACACGGCGGGCTCCATCTCGAACCAGTACGGCGCGAGGCCTTCCAACCCAACGACGGCAAGCACTCTCGTGCGAGCCGTGCCGGCGCCGTATCGGATGTCGAGACGCAGGCCGGCCTGCCACTCCCAGAACGGCGCGAACAGCCGGCTAAAAAGGGCCTGGACCTCGACGTCACCGCTTCCGACGGTCGTCGAATGCGCCCCTTCACTCTTGATCCAGAGTCGAGTGAAATCCCCTCCAATCCACCACAGCATGTCCCAGGTCACGGGGTTCTCAGCCCCGGTCTGCTGATACTCGAGCAGGTCGAACAATACCAGCGAATAGACCTTGTTGTCCATCACCTGCGCGCGAAGCAGAGCGGGTCGGACGACTGCCACCGCGAGGGTGATTGCCAAGGCCATGCCCACGGCATGCCGATTCACCTGTCCTCCGTTGCAGCGGTGTTCGACACTTCCACGACGCGGAACATTCCCGTCTCCATGTGATAGAGGATATGGCAGTGGAGGGCCCACTTGCCCGGGACGTCCGGCGTCACCAAGACCGACAGGCGCTCGGCCGGCTTCACGTTCACCGTGTGCTTCCGTGGGTTGAATGCGCCCAAGCCGTTATCCAGTTCCATCCACATTCCGTGGAGGTGGATGGGGTGCTCCATCATCGTGTCGTTCACGAACGTGACGCGGAGCCGTTCACCGAGCTGGAAGGGAATGGGCTCAGGGGCCTGACTGAATTTCTTCCCGTCGAACGACCAGAGATACCGTTCCATGTTGCCCGTGAGGTGCAACTCGACTTCCCGTCCCGGCTCCCTCGTGTCGCGCCACGGCACGACGCTGCGCAGGTCGCTGTAGAGTAGCACCCGCCGGCCGTCGCTGCCGAGGCCAACGCCCGGGTCATCGAGCCGGGGTCGGGTAACGTCGGGCACCGCCGAGTTCCCCGGCCCGTGGTGATCGGGCCCGTGTGGGACCGGAGCGGGGGCGGCCGAAGCGTTTTCCCCGTGCCGGCCATGCTCCGTTTCCGGCACCGCCATGCCGCCGCGCATCTCCATGCTCCCCATGTACATGCCCATGTCGGCCATCGTCCGAACGGGCCGTGACCGACGCTCGGGAATCGGCGCACTCATGCCCGCGCGCGGTGCGAGCGTGCCGCGCGTGTAGCCGCTCCTGTCCATTGTTTCGGCGAAGATGGTGTACGCGCGGTCCTCCGAGGGTTCCACGATCACGTCGTACGTCTCGGCGATGGCGATACGGAACTCGTCCACGGGCACCGGCTGTACGTTCTGCCCGTCGGCCTGCACAATCGTCATCTCGAGCCCTGGAATCCGGACATCGAAATAGCTCCCCGCCGCAGCGTTGATGAAACGGAGGCGCACCCGCTCACCCGGTTCGAACAGCCCCGTCCAATTGCTGGCGGGCGGCATCCCATTCATCAGGTACGTGTAGGTGTAGCCAGTGACGTCCGCGATGTCCGTCGCATCCATCCGCATCCGCCCCCAGCGCAATCGGTCGCCGAGCCCGGCATCGGAGGACCGGAACAGGTCGCCAAGTGTGCGCCGCTGAAAGTTGTAGTAGCCACCCATCTTCTTGAGGTTCGCCAAAACATCATTCGGATTCTCGAAGGTCCAGTCGGACAGCATCACAACGTACTCGCGGTCATACGCAAACGGCTCAGGCTCGATCGGATCGATAATCAAGGGTCCGTAGACGCCCAGCTGCTCCTGGAATCCCGAATGACTGTGGTACCAGTAAGTACCGCTCTGCCTGACGGGATAGTGGTAGGTGAACAACTCGCCTGGTCGGATCCCCGCGAAGGCGACTTTCGGAACGCCATCCATTCCATTCGGGAGGATGATGCCGTGCCAATGGATCGACGTGTCCTCATCCAACGTGTTGGCAACGTGCAACGTGACGGTCTCGCCCTCGTGGAACCGCAGGAGTGGCGCTGGCACCGAGCCGTTGACCGTCACCGCGGACGCGCTCCGGTCACCAATCGGGACCGCCGTACGGCCGATGACCAGATCGAAGACCTGGTCTTGCCCCCCCCGCGCAACACCGATGCCCTCTTCACACCACGCATATGCTGGGAGCAAACTATTGAGCCCAGCGAGGCCGGCAAAGGTGGCGCCGCTAGCCAGCAAGAAATCCCGCCGGTCCATCGCGACGCCGCCGTGAGATCTACGCAAGCCCACCCCTCAACCTGGAACGCCGTTGCGGAGGTCGAACGCCTCCGATGGCTGTGGGCCTCTATGTCCGTTGACTGCATTCATGGGCTGCTGGTCTGCATGATTCAGGTGATCCTCGCAGAGTGGCGAGGGCACAAACCCCAGGTCTGGTTCCAACCAAGCAGATTAAACCCACCCGGCCTGCGTACGCCCTAAGCTAACCCTAAGATTTCTTAAAGGTCAGGAAGTCGTTGGATGCGGGCGCAGGGGATTCGATCTAGCTTTCTTGGGGAAAGCCCATACCGGACTGGCCGAATGGACTAGGGGAGCTGTGAAGATTCTGGTGGTCGAAGACGACACCCGGGTCGCTGCGTTTATCAACCGGGGACTGCGCGAAGAGGGACACGTTGTGGACGTGTCGGGGGACGCCGAGGATGGCCTCTCCCATGCCTATGTCAGTCAATACGACGTGATCGTCATCGACGTGATGCTGCCCGGGAAGAGTGGCTTCAAGATGACGTCGGAACTGCGGACCAAGGGAGACCTGACACCGATCCTCATCCTCACGGCGAAGGACTCGCGTCAGGACGTGGTGCACGGCCTGGATGTGGGAGCAGACGATTATCTCACCAAGCCGTTTGACTTCGCGGAACTGCTTGCTCGCCTACGCGCGTTGGGACGACGCAACCCGCGGGTGGAGGAGAGCGTTCTGAGGTTTGCCGATATTGAGATGGACCGGATGAGACATGAAGTGCGCCGGGCTGGCCGCCCGCTCGACCTCACCCCCACCGAGTTCAAGCTGCTCGAGGTCCTGATGCGGGATCCAGGCCGCGTCGTGAGGCGAACCGAGATTCTCGACCGCGTGTGGGGAATGGCCTTTGATCCGGGGACCAGCCTCATCGACGTACATATGGCGCACTTGCGGAAAAAGCTCGAAGCGTCGAGTCGCCCGCGAGTGATCAACACGGTGAAGGCGGTCGGCTTCACCCTGTCGCATCCAGATACGCAATGAACGTCACGCGATCCTTCAGGGGACGGCTCGCGCTGCGTTTCGGCGTGATGGCGATGCTGTTGGCCGTGACCGGCTCGGCGCTGACCTATGTCGCCCTCCGCCACGTGCTTTACGAACGGTTGGACGCCCTGCTGAGGCGGCTGGCGGAAATCGAGGCGTCCGCCACAGCAGATTCTCCCGACGAGAGCGTCCATTTCCACGACGCCGTCTTCCTGACCACGGATACGGAAGAAGGAGACGTGTTCTCGCGGTACGCAGAGGTCTGGACGTTGGATGGAAGTCCCGAGGTACGAACGGCTAATTTGGGTGAGCGGGACTTGCCGCTCCCCCCCGATGTCCGGGAACGGGTTGTGGCTACAGGCACGCCCGAGGTCTTCACGGTGCAGCTGGATGGCCGCACCTATCGGTCGTATTTATACCCCTTGGTGCTGGTGGGAGAGCAACACCGCCCGCACCTCTTGCAGGTGGCCACCTCGACCGGCGAGACTGAGGAGGTCCTGCGCAACGTTCTCAAATTTCTCGCCGTTCTGGTACTGGTCGGGATGGCCGGCGGCGCTGGAGCGGGATGGTGGCTCGCCGGGTACGCTGTGCGCCCGGTGGTAGAAATCACTCGCCAGGCGGAAGCGTTCGAGGTGAAACGCCAACATCACCGGATCACGGCGGAACCAGATACCGTTGAGCTGAGCCAGCTCGTTACTGTTCTCAACGCAATGCTCACCCGTATCGATGAGACGCTTGACCTGCAGCGCCGCTTCTTGGCCGACGCCGGCCACTCGATTAGAACACCGTTGACGATTCTTCGCGGCGACATCGACGTCGCATTACGACACCCCCGAACCGCGGCCGAATACCAGAAGGTACTAGCGCAGTCGCTCACTGACTTGAAGGATGTCTCGACCCTTGCAGATGATCTTATCACGCTCGCCCGGAGTGACGGTGGAGCGCTGGAACCTCACTTGCAGATGGTTGACGTATCCGACCTTTTGTCCAAGACGGCCAAGAAGTTCGGCGCCATGGCGCAAATCGCCGGATTGCATATCCACACAACGCTCGATTTCGACCTTGTTGTCGAGGCGGACCCGGCACTACTTGACCGCGCCCTAGGGAATGTGGTTGACAACGCGATTAAGTACGGAGCCAGTGGCGGCGAGATTACGCTGTCAGCCTCGAGGGGTGCCGATGGATGGGTGGATCTGGCAGTTTCGGACCGCGGACCGGGCATCCCTGAGAAACAGCTCGCGAATTTGTTCGACAGGTTCTACCGCGGGAACATGGATCGACGCAAAGCCCGCGGATTCGGTCTCGGGCTCCCCATCGCAAAGGCGATTATCGATAGCCACGAGGGGAGCATCGACGTTTGGAGCGAACCTGGTAAGGGGACGACGGTCACGTTCCGGCTACAGGGGAGCGCATAAACACGGGAGGGCCTCCGGTTTTCCGCTGGGGGCGATGCTCCAGTAGCGGCCCTATATTTTGACTCGTCGCAATCGCAATGCGTTGCTCAGAACCGATACCGAGCTGAAGCTCATCGCCGCGGCAGCGATCATCGGGCTCAGGAGCAGACCGAAAACCGGATAGAGGACTCCCGCGGCGATGGGGATGCCCAGACTATTATAAATGAACGCGAAAAACAGGTTCTGCTTGATATTTCGCATCGTGGCGCGGCTCAACCGCCTGGCCCGCACAATGCCCCGGAGGTCGCCCTTGACCAAAGTTACCCCGGCGCTCTCCATCGCCACATCCGTCCCGGTTCCCATGGCGATGCCGACCTCGGCCTGAGCCAGGGCCGGGGCGTCGTTGATCCCATCCCCCGCCATAGCAACCACACGCCCTTCGCTCTGCAACCTCTTGATGACCTCGGCCTTCTGATCGGGTAGCACCTCGGCGACGACCTCGTCGATATTCAATTTCTTGCTCACAGCTTCGGCCGTGGTGCGGCTGTCGCCCGTCAGCATGGTAATCCGGACTCCCTCCTCGTGCAGACGCTCGATCGCCTGGGGTGTAGTGTCCTTGATGGGATCGGCGACACCGACGAGCCCCGCAGGTTCCCCGTCGACCACCACGAACATCACTGTCTGCCCGTCTTTGCGCATCTCCTCGGCACGCTCGACCAGCACGCCGAGATCGATCCCTAAGTCATCCATCAATCTGCGGTTGCCCAGCGCCACAGCCCGGTCGTCCACCGTTCCCTTCACGCCTTTGCCCGTTACCGACTCGAATGACTCGGTGTCAACAAGCGATACCCCGCGGTCGTTTGCACCCTCCACGATGGCGGCGGCCAAGGGGTGCTCGCTCCCCCGCTCGAGACTCGCCGCCGACCGGAGCAGTGCTTCCTCGCTCCAACCTTCAGCCGGAATCACGCTCACCAACTTCGGCTTCCCGAGCGTCAGAGTCCCGGTCTTGTCCACCACGAGCGTGTCTACCTTACGCATCACCTCGATCGCTTCCGCGTTCTTGAACAGCACTCCGACAGTGGCACCTTTGCCAGTGGCAACCATGATGGACATCGGTGTGGCAAGACCCAACGCGCAGGGACACGCGATAATCAAGACCGCCACCGCGTTGATCAAGGCGATAGCCATGCGCGGTTCCGGGCCGACCAATCCCCACACGATGAACGTCGCCACAGCGATCAGCACCACGACCGGAACGAAGTAGCCCGCCACGACGTCGGCCAACTTCTGGATGGGCGCCCGGCTGCGTTGCGCTTCGGCAACCATGCGGACGATCTGCGACAAGAGAGTCTCCGCGCCGACACGTTCCGCGCGCATCACCAGCGATCCCGTACCGTTGATGGTGGCCCCCACCACACGTTCGCCGGCCACCTTTTCTACGGGAATCGCCTCGCCCGTTATCATCGACTCATCCACCGAGCTGTTCCCCTCGACCACTACGCCATCAACCGGGATTTTTTCTCCGGGACGTACCCGGAGCCGGTCTCCGGGTTGTACCTGATCCAGGGGAATGTCTTCCTCCGTGCCGTCGTCTCGCAGGAGCCGAGCCGTCTTCGGCGCCAGGCCCAAGAGTGCCCTGATAGCCGCGCTGGTCTGGCTGCGCGCCCTCAGCTCCAATACCTGGCCCAGCAGCACGAGAGTGACAATGACCGCTGCCGCCTCGAAGTACACGCCGACCTCGCCCAGTTCATTCCGGAACGACGCGGGGAAGATGCCGGGAAGCAGCGTGCCCAGGAGGCTGTACACGTACGCCACTCCTACTCCGAGGGCGATCAGCGTGAACATGTTGAGATTCCTGGTCACCACCGATTGCCACCCGCGGACAAAGAACGGCCACCCGCCCCACAAGACGACGGGAGTCGCCAGGGCCAACTCCACCCATGACAGCCATCCGAGAGAGGCCACCCTTCCCAGCGCTCCCGGGAGAAACTCCCCCATGGCGATCAAGAAGACTGGAACCGACAAACCGGCGCTGAACCAAAGCCGGCGCCGCATGTCCACCAGCTCCACGTTCTCCTCCTCCTCCAGCGTCACCGTCATCGGCTCCAAGGCCATGCCACAGATGGGGCACGACCCGGGTTCATCCTTTACGATCTCCGGGTGCATCGGGCACGTGTATTGAGTGCGGGTCGCAGGGGTCACCGGGATCTCCGGTTCCAATGCCATCCCGCATTTGGGGCATGAGCCGGGACCATCTTGACGGATTTCGGGATCCATCGGGCAGATATACGTGGCCCCCTCCGCGACCCGCTCTACCTCGCCAACGACAGCGCCTGCCTCCAGCGACTCTTCACCCACGTACCGCTCAGGGTTTTCGCGAAACTTTGCTTGACAGTGAACGCTACAAAAAGCGTAGGTCACGCCTGCATGAACTTCCCTCAGATCAGTCTGAGGGTCCACCGTCATTCCACAGACGGGGTCGTGGGCCGGCTCGGAGACCTTACGGTGGTGCTCCACCTTGTCGCTTTCCAGCCGAGGATTCGAACTCATGCAAGTTCTCCCTGTTGATTCTTAAACCTCTAGAGGTGGAGTCACGGCCTCCACCCAGGCATAATGTCGACTCTACAGGCCCGCGGCAGCGGATGGCATTCAGGAGACTCATCCCTGTTTCCGATCGGCTGGGGATCACTCGCTGCCCCGCAGCACTGACAAACGCTCGTAGAATTCCGTCTCGTCGATTTCACCGGCGGCGAAGCTCCGTCTCAGTAGTTCTTCCGCACTCTCATCCTGTGCGGGCACTGGCGTAAAACGGGCGAAGAACCAGAATATCACCAAGGATGCGGCGGCGATACCAGCCCACCAGTAGAGCATCCCGAAATCGTGCGTCCAATACCCCATGGGTCAGCCTCCTCTCTTTGGCGCCCCGATCCATGGTAATCCTATCGTTATGCGGCGTTAGTGCATTAGTCAGGCCGCAGGGCGCAACGACGTAACTCATTTTCAGATAACGCGTTGAGTGGTGCTACCGATGAACAGAAATGAGTGGAGCGGGGCACCAGGCACACTGGGTGGGGGATATGCCCCACGTCTCACGGCGCTTGAGGGCAACTGGAACCCTGGGTTCTCGTTCCTGGGAATCCCTATTCTCTTAGAAACTGTACCGCAGACGAAGGTAGGCGTTGGAGTTGTCCTTCAGCTGTCCAGAGAACGCCACGTCGTCGCCGAACATGATGTTCGCCCCCGCAGTCAGAGTCACCGCATCGCTCCGCTTGTACGTTAGTGAGGGTCGCAAATGGCCATCCTCGTCGCTGGACGAGAAGAACCCAAACAGGGTGAGCATGAGCGTTTCCTGACGAAGCCGGTAGGTAAACCGGGTTGTGACGGTGTGACGGATTTCGTCCGGCTCGAATTGCGGCGTAGCGGAGTTCGCAACCAACTCGTCGTAGTCCTGGGTCCATTCCAGATAATACTGGAGACCCATGGTGAGGTTGGCGATCAGCTCACGCTCGTACCCCGCGAGCCCACGAAACTGCGAATGGGGAACGTTTGAGTCAGTTCCTTCGTCGTCCGCGGAGTCATAGTACGCTCCCTCCAGGTTCGCGACACCGCCAAGCCAGGTACCCCGAGCGCTTGCTCCGTACACGCTGAGCCCGGAATGCGTCGCCATGTCTGCAGCGAGGTCGAATGCCAGTGGCTGCTTGGTGAAGCCGACGTATCCGTACAAGCTCAACTCGTAGCCGCTCAGGGTACGAAAGATACGCCCGGCAAGCTCCCCGTTCGAGAACTTCTTGGGCGGCAGAAACGACTCGAGCGGTTGCCCCATTGAGGTCGCGCTGACGAGTCCCGCTGTCGACGGATCGAAGAAGGACAGCCGCTCCCCGGTTATGAAACGATCCGGTTCGAAGATGGGCGTCCATACGACATCTAGATTTATCGGTCCGGCATACACCGAGAACTTCAACGCGTTCGATGGCGCTTTCAGAAATTCGTCTTCACGCCCGATGAAGAACGAGACGAAATCCTTAGGGAACAAGTCATTGAGGAAGACGAGATCACCGGTTCCCCACGTGAGCACTTGTCGGCCGGCGCGCAGGTCGAGCCACTCGGTCGGGTGCAACGTGATCGCGGCTTGCCGGATGTCGATGTCCATCTCTCGGCTAACGCCGTCGGCGCTCAGATCGCCCTTGAAGACAAGCTCAAATCGATCGCCGTAATGAGAGAGATCCAGGCGGAATCGCACCTCGCCGAGGATCAGGCGGTCGAGCTAGGTTCTGTCGCTGGTGACCCGGCCAGCAGTGGCCGCTTCCACGAACCCGTGGATCTCGACCACACGCTCGTCCCACCCCTCCTGGGCCAAGGCGTTTGGAACCGACCAGAAAGAGGTAGCCAGGACGCATACGATGAGATGAAGCCGCGGACCCCGTCGCATCACCCTACCTGACCGAGAACCACCTCCGTGAGGGACTCCGGAGCGTTCGCTCGGTAAACACGCTCTCCGGGATGCCCAGATCGTATTGCACGTTGCGAAATTCGGAAATCGTGTATCCGCCCGAGCGCAAATCTGACACCTGCATACGGGTAACTGTGGGGTGGCCGTCGAACTCGGCCACGTCGAGTGCTTCGATCCGCCGGTACACCTCTCCGGCGTCGTCGATGTATTCCATTTTAATTGGGAGGAACGTCGTCTTGTCTATCCATGCCGTCCACGACGTAAACTCCACAGAACCCGCATCACGCGGTATGTTTTTCACCACGTAGAACGCATCGGTGGTTTCCACCAACTCGTGCTCGTCCTCATCGACGGAACGTCCCGACACATCCTCGTAGAGAAAATGCGATCCCACAAAACTCGTGCGCTTGTCTCCCGCCGCAATACGCTTGACGAGATCCAGGGCGGGAAGATAGAGCCACCGGTCGTCGTCCCTGCCGACGTGTTTCTTCACCAGAAAGACCGTGTTGCGCACATCCGCCGGCCTGCTGAAGAGCACGGCGTAATCCTGATCGCCCCCGTCGCTCTGATCGCGACGCAAGATGGTGAACTGGCGAATCCGGTTTCGCCCCCGGGCGTCGGTGATGGTCATCCGGACACGGGCACGACCATCGTTACCCGCATAGTACGACGCCAAATTGGCGCGTTGCACGATCTCCGCGACATCCGTCAAATCCTGAGCGACCACAGGACGCGCAAGTAGAGACAACCCGACGATCGGGGTGATCAACGACGCCGGGCTCGGTTTCATCGTGTACCTCCCATGCTCTAGCCGGCGTGGGCAAAGAGTCGAGTCTTGAGCAATTGCATGGCGCCGGGAAGTAAAATCAACGTTACCAGACCCGACACCAACATGATGCCGGACAGGAACAAACCGACGGTGACCGCAATTACTACCCAGAGTACTAGCTGGTGCCGCTAGCGCAACGACCTACAGAACGCGACCGGATCGCCATATCCGCCACCATATCCCGCTGCGACGCCGTCAGAATCCGCCGCACTGCCACTGCGTCCACCAGCATTTGGGCGTGCATCGCCACTTGAGGCTGAAAGGCATCCAGGGCTGTGGCACGAACGGCCCCTGAATCGACTGTCCCGGCGTCAAAAAGCTCGGCGAGCTTCTCCGCCGCAGCCTTCCCCGCCGCCATCAGGTCGCGGCGGGCCGCCGCGCTCTGTTCCACGAGTTGGTCGAGTCCAGCAACCTGCTCGGCCGTGAGATTCAGACTGTCGCCGAGCGCCTTGACGTGCTTAGGCGCAAAAAGCATCGCCCGCATGGCCGCGCCGGAAGCCGGCATCATCGACATCATATCCCCCTGCATCATGCCTCCGTGCATCATGTTCCCCTGCATCATGCCCATCATCTCACCGGATCGCATCTGGCCCGTGCTGTCGCGAGCGGCTTGGCAATGGCCAGATTGCTGTGCATTGAGCCCGCCGGCGATCGTGATCGTCGCCAGCGTTGCAATTAGTACCGTTTTCATGATCGGGTATCTCCTTGTTTCTTTCGCCTAGCTCAGTGGTTTTCTCGCAAGCTGCTCCACGCCGATTGCGATGGAGCGAGACTTGCGGCTAACACGGTGAGGGGTGCAATTTCCAAGCCGGAGGCGCAAAAGACACAAGTGTTGATATGGCAAATATTTATGCATCGCCGGATCTGCAGCCACGCGCCAATTGGGCGGGTCGATTGGCCCTCGGAGCGGGGGAAATGCCCCACCTGCGCCGAGTAGTCCCATGATCAAGGCACAAGGCTTCGGCCTCCACACGCAACTGCTGGTACTGCTTCTCGCCTTCGGAGCGATCCCGCTAGGCTTGTCGATGGGAGTGGGTTACGCGGTAAGCCGCGCGACGATTCTCGAGCAAGCGGAGCAGGCGCTGTGGGAGGTCGGCAGCCGCCAGGCCGGCCATTTCGTCACAGAACTTCGCAGGCAGCGACTGCTCCTAAGAACCATTGTCGGCCAACTCACGAACCAGGCGTTGGGCGGCCCGGCTTTGGGGAATGAGGTGGCAGATCTACTGCGGAATAGCCTCCTCGATGATGGGGTATTTGACGGACTCCGACTGGTCGATGCCAGCGGCGACGTGATCGCGGACGTCGCGCTCCGCGATGCCACACCCCACTGGCCTCAGGATGCGCCGGCCGCGGACTGGACAGTCGAAGCAGTGGCGGTTCACAGTGGCGACAGCGGGGTCGTTGCCTATCTGATGGCCGTCCCGGTCCCGGAGGCTGGCCGCCGGCTATGGCTCGAAGGGCATGTGCGGCAAGGCGATTTCGCCCGGCTCTTCGATGTGCCGTTGCATCTCATGGAGGGAGTGGAGCTGGCTGTATTCAGTCGATCAGGTGACCCCATTTTGATTCCCCACTCGCACAGCGCAGCGGAACTCCGCGCATCAGCAGGGGTTGTCAGCCGGGACGCCGTTGATGTCGTACAGGCTTCGGTAGGAGGTGTGCCCGCCCTCGTGCTGTCGGCCCCGGTGACCGAAGCCAACTGGCTCCTCATGGCGTCTCTCCCACTCCACGTGGCGCTCGCTCCACTGGCCAGGCTTAGAAACCAAGCGGCTCTCGCCGCTGGGATTCTCGTGTTGCTCATCTTCGTCATCGCCCATCTCGCGTCCCGCTTCATCACCACCCCACTACGGGAACTGGCCATCGCGGCCCGTGACTTCGGCAAGACGGGCCGGTACAGTACCATCGGCCACCGGGGCTCGGCAGAGGTCGATGCACTGGTCGAGTCGTTTGAGCAGATGGCGCACGACTCGACACAATCTCGTCAAGAAATAAACCGATTGCACAATCTAGAGATGGAGCGCGCACAGCAGCTTGCCAGTGTCGGCGAATTGGCAAGTGGCGTCGCGCATGAGATACGAAATCCACTCACCGGCATCATCGGCGCCCTCGAACTAGCCCGACGTCGAATTCCCAAGGACGATCCAACGCTGCCATTGATGGACGAGGCGCGAGTTCAGCTTCAACGAATGGAAACAACCACGACTCGGATGCTGCAGTTCGCCCGCCCTCCAGAGCTTCGAGAATTGGTGGTGGATGCCAACAGTATCGTCGACCAGGCCGCCCGCATCGTCGAAGCACCGGCGAAGTCTGCTGAGATCGATCTGAAGGTCGAACCGACTGAGGCTCCGACATCGGTCCGCGTCGACCCCGAGCTGATGGTGCAGGTAGTGGTGAACCTCTTACTGAACGGCATTGAGGCGATGTCGCCGGCCGGTCGGCTGACGGTGTGTGTAAGCCGCCACCCACCGGACGTGTGGATAGACGTCCGTGATACCGGACCCGGGATCCCGCCGGAGTTGCGCTCGGAGATCTTCCGGCCGTTTTATACGACCAAGCCTCAAGGAACCGGCCTGGGGTTGTCGATTTCACAACAGATCGTGCAGCGACATGGCGGGTCCCTGAGAGCTGAGAGCACACCGGGCGGTGGAACGTCCTTTGTCATCGCCCTACCGCTTGTCGATGAGGAGGGAACAACTCGTGGCTAAGGATCGTGTCTTGGTTGTCGACGATGAGGATCTCATTCGAAAGTGGCTCGACGTCTTTCTGGAGGATGAAGGCTACGAGGTAACACTCGCTGAAGACGTAGCGGCTGCACGAGCGAACTTTCCAAAAAATTCTCCGCATGCCGTCATCCTCGACCTCAAGCTCCCCGACGGAGACGGCATGACCCTTCTCCAGGAATTCATCGAGACCGATCCGGATGTCGCCATCATCATGCTCAGCGCCCATGGTGACATCGACACTGCCGTGGAGGCCGTGAAGCTAGGGGCATACCATTTTCTAGAGAAGCCGCCGAAACCCGAAGTACTGCTCACAACCCTTGCGAAAGGACTCGAAGCTCGATCTCTGAAACGCACGGTGTCCGGACTCCGTCGACAGGCCGGGTGGCAGTTCTCCGGTGTAGAAATCGTCGGCCGTTCCGCCGCGATGCAACGGGTAGTCGATTTGGTCGGCAAGGTGGCAGCAAGCGAATCCTCGACTGTCCTTGTGCGCGGCGAAAGTGGCGTCGGCAAGGAAGTTGTAGCGCATGCGATCCATGCGCACAGCTCCCGTGCCGAGTTCCCATTTCTCGAGATCAACTGCACGGCACTTCCGGATACGCTGCTCGAATCTGAATTGTTCGGACACGAGCGGGGGGCGTTTACCGACGCGCGCGAGCGCAAGAAGGGCCTATTGGAACTCGCCGACCGCGGCACCGTGCTCCTCGATGAGATCGGTGACCTTTCTCCAGGAGCCCAGGCCAAACTCTTGCGCTTCCTCGAGACCCGGACGTTCAAGCGAATCGGGGGTTTGCAAGACATCTCCGTCGACGTCCGCATCATTACCGCGACAAACCGAGACTTGGAAGCCGCAGTGCGTGACCGATCGTTTCGTCGAGACCTCTTCTACCGGATAAACGTCATTCCGTTGATGATTCCTCCGCTTCGCGACCGACCAGAAGATGTTGAGCCCTTGGCAAGGTACTTCCTCGAGCGGATGATCAAGACCATGAGACGACCTACCAGGGACATCTCGCGCGATGCCCTGGCCATGCTCGAACGATATTCGTGGCCGGGGAACGCCCGTGAGCTGCGCAACGTATTGGAGCGGGCCATCATTCTCGAAGAAGGTCGAGAGATCTTACCCGAACACCTACCGGATGAACTTCAACCGGGCGCGAGGGCGATTGATCTCGAGCCGGGATTCACCCTGCCGCCTGGAGGCATCAACTTGGAGGAACTCGAGAAAGATCTTATCCGTCAAGCCGTGCAACGCGCCCGCGGTAACAAAACACGCGCAGGCGAACTGCTTTGTCTGAGCCGTGACACCCTACGATACCGCCTCGATAAGCACGGGATCTCGGCTGAGGCAATCGCAGAGTCAGCGGCAAATAAACAATGAACAGGACCTGCAACTGCTCTCTACGCCCCGGATCGAGAGGCTAAGATTACGAATACCCTACGGCAACCACCCTGGACCAGTCAGCCGAAGGCAACGGACAATACCGTCAGCACGCCGAATCCCACCTCCATGAACCCGATCGTGGTGACGGATACGCGCCGGCGAAAACCTGAAAGCCCGACGGCAGCCCGAAACAGCAATACGAGAAACGCCGCCATCACCAACACGGGCAACAATTCGAGCAAGACCAACGCCAACATCAAGAGTAGACTGAACACGTGTGCGCCTATGACGAAAGGTGCGTTTCGTGGCTTGTCCCGGTCGAGTCTAATGCGGGCCCGGACGTAGGAAACAGTCGGGATCGCACGGGCCACGATGACTCCTGTAAGCGCCAGGGACTCAACGAACTGCCACCCGCCTGCCATGGCAACACTCGCCGCCACCGCCGCGAACGCCGCGGCCCCGGCCATTTCGGCCTGCCAACTGCGGCTCTGCTGGGTGAGGTCGTAGACCAGGAAAACCACTATGAAAGGAATAGCCGCGACTATGGGAGCCATCGGCGCGAGGCCGACGAGCCCGACGGCTCCCCCCATGCCTACAAGGGCGACCACGCCGTAGGCCAGCGCGAATCGCCAGGCGATCGGCCCCCTCCTCGAGTGTGTCCGGCGCCATTCAACCTGAATGACTTTGAACGGACGGCGTATCAGGAACGCTGCAACGACCCCGATGGACAGCGACAACCCACCCCACGACGGCGCGACCAGAAGCCCCAACGCCACCGGCTCCAAGACCAGCCCCCAGCTCCCGTGTTCGGCCGGGAGTGCAATCGGTTTCAGGCGCACCCGTGGTTTTGGTTACCTCCTTCACACCACTCTCTGGCATTCTGGAACATCTTGAGCCAGGGGGAAACGGCCAGGTTGCGTTTCCACTCCTCCGGCATCCAACCCCACTGCCATGTGAGAAACGTCCGCTCGGGGTGAGGCATCATGGCAAGGTGGCGGCCGTCCGGCGAGCAGAGGGCGGCGATGCCTGAGGGAGACCCGTTGGGGTTGAAGGGGTACTGTTCCGTCACCTCGCCGTCGTCGTCCACAAAACGTACCGGCGCGAGACCCTCTTTCTCCACCTGTTCCAGAATCTTCGCGCTGGGGAAGAACGCCTGTCCCTCGCCGTGGGCCGACCAGATGCCGAGAGTAGCCTCCTCCATGTCCCGTAACATGATCGCGGCGCTTTTCTGGATCCGGACGGTAGCGAACCGCGACTCGAACCGGCCGGATGCATTTTGTACGAACCTGGGTTGCATCTCCTCGGCGATGCCACGCCAGGGCACCCAACCCAACAAGGCCATCAGTTGGCACCCGTTGCAGACGCCGAGGCTGAACGTGTCCGGCCGGGCGTAGAACTCCTCGAACTGCCGCCAGAGATCCTTGTTGAACCGAATCACACCTGCCCAGCCCTTGGCGGAGTCGAGAACGTCCGCAAAACTGAAGCCGCCCACAAACACGGCGCCTCGGAAGTCTCGCAGGTCGACTCTGCCGTTCAACAAGTCGGACATCACCACATCCCAGGGCTCGAATCCCGCAGCGTAGAACGCCGAGGTCATTTCCCGGTCGCCGTTACTCCCTTCCTCACGGATGATGACGACGCGGGGTTTGTCGTCTCTCTCGAGCAGAGCCGCGGCGGTGGGAACCGGGGCAAACGAAAGTGCGAACGACGGACCGGTTCGTGTCCGCAGACCTACAGACTCTTGCTCGACCAAGTCGGGATTCGCCTGCAGCCGATCGAGTCTGAAGCTCGTCTCCTCCCAGAGATCCCGCAAGACAGCAACGTCTTCGTTCACCACGACACGGCCGTTGAACCGGACTCGTACGGCCTTATCGACCGATGTCGATCCGATGCGATGACAAGGAACTTCCGCAATCTCGAACGCCTCTCTGACCTGCCGTTCGTGCTCCGAGCTCACCTCGATTACCAGTCCCAGCTCTTCAGCAAACAGATACGGGATGGGGTCCGTCCCATCCACATCACTCAGGTCGACCTCGATGCCGCAGTTTCCTGAGAACGCCATCTCCAACAGTGTCGTGATCAATCCGCCATCGCTACGATCGTGACCGGCCGAGACCAGGCGCTGCCCGATCAGTTCCTGAACCACGTTGAACGCCCGTTTCAGGACGCGTGGTTCTTCGACGTCAGGGGATTCGTCACCCACCTGGCCGAACACATGGGCCAGGGCCGATCCGCCAAGCCTGTGTTTGTCACCTGCGAGATCTACGAACAGGAGAGAGCTACGGCCCGGGAGCTTGATGTCTGGCGTAACGGTGGCTGTGATGTCTGGGCAACCGACGTAGGCCGAGATGACCAGAGACCCGGGCGCCTTGACGATTTCGTCGCCCTCGGATCGGCCTGGAGCGTGGGCCGCCATGGAGAGGCTGTCCTTGCCTCCGTCCACGGCGATACCCAGCTCGAGCATGATATCGTGCATGGCCTTGGCGGTATCGTAGAGCGCAGCACCCTCACCGGGCAGTTTGGCCGCCCACATCCAGTTGCCGGAACACTTTACATCCTCCAGCCCGGTCGCCAACGCCCAGACAATGTTCGTCAATGCCTCCCCCACACACATGCGGCCCATAGCAGCCGGATCGACCAACCCTTTGATGGGTTGCTCACCTATTGCGGTGGCAGCGCCGGTCGTACTGAAATGACTCTGGGCGATGACAGCCACGTCGGAGACGGTGAGTTGTAAGGGGCCGGCACACTGCTGCCGCGCGACCAGACCCGTCACGCAACGATCGACCTTCGTGGTGAGAAACCGCTTCGACCCCACCGACAACAATCGCAGCACACGATCGAGAGCCGCGCGAACCGTGAGCCCATCCGGCAGGCGCAGTGATTCGAGCTTGGAGCTGAACCGCTCCAACTCGAACACCTTTTGAGGCATGTCGCCGAGGACCGCAGCCAACTCGAGGTCTACCGGAGTCGAACCATCGGATTCGTCATGGAGCACGATCTTGCCATCACCTGTTACCCGACCGACGAATGCTACGGGGACTCGTTCTCTCTTGCACAGGTCACGGAACAGCTCGACGTGTTCCGGTCGCAAGAGGAGGGCATCCTGCTCCTGGTACTCCGCACCCCATATCTCGAGTACGGACAGCGTTTCATCACCGAGCGGAATTTCTCGGACCTCAATTCTCGCTCCCGCCGGTTCGACAATTTCCTTGAGCACGTTGCAGTTGCCGCCCGCCCCCTGATCGTGGATACTCACGATGGGATTGCGATCGCCAAGTTCCACGCACGCCCGAATAACACGGTTCACCTTCTGTTCCATCTCGGCGTCGCCGCGCTGGACCGCATTGAAATCGAGTTCCGCGACATTCTCGCCTTGGACCATGCTCGACGCGGCACCGCCTCCCATGCCGATCCGATATGCCGGCCCGCCGATTTTGACCACCCACATCCCCTTCTCGGGAGCGTGTTTCTCCACGTGCCGAGCATCGATCTGGCCGATGCCGCCACTGAACATGATGGGTTTGATCCACTCGCGACGCTCGCCGTTCGGCAGCCGCATGCCGAACGATCGTGTATACCCCTGAATGAGCGGCTCGCCAAACTTGTTCCCATAATCAGACGCTCCATTGCTCGCCTCGATCTCGATCTGCAGCGGCGAAGCGAGATTGTCCGGATAGGCAAAGTCTGATGATTCCCAGGGCAGCTCGTAATCAGGAATGCGAAGGTTCCCGACGCAATACGCGGCCGTGCCGGCCACGACCAGTGAGCCCCTACCCGTGGCATGGCCATCTCGAATCCGGCCGCCCGTTCCTGTCTCGGCACCGGGAAAGGGGGCTACACCTGAAGGGAAGTTGTGGGTCTCCGCCGTAAAGATGATGTGGTGCACGAGATCCGCCGCCACAAAAGGCGACGGCTCCCCCGTGTGGGTGGGAACGATAGTCTTGATGGGGAAACCTCGAATACTGCTCGAGTTGTCGTGAAAAGCTATGATGCTGTTGCTGGGGCTGGCTTTCAGCGTGTTCCGGATCAAGGCCATGAGGTGATGGGGGACCTCCTCCCCATCGACAATCAACCGGCCGTTGAAGAACCAATGGCGCGAGTGCTCACTGTTCGACTGTGCGATGTCAAAGCACTCCACGTTGCTGGGATTGCGCCCAATCTTGTTGACAAAGAGATCCGTGTAGTAATCCAAGTCCCAGTCATCAAACGCGAGTCCCATCTCCCGATTCACACGCTCCAACGCTCGCCTTCCCTCCTCTACGAGAGGTATCTCGAAGGTCGGCTCGGGCACCATGCCGCTCTCGAAGCTGGCGAGCGGTTCCGGGTACGGGCACTCCGTCATCCGGTCGTGCACCTTCTCCAAAAAAGCTTGCTTCTGTTCCTCAGTGAGCGGTGCCGGCGTCTTGATCGAGTAACGCCTGGATCGTTCGATACGCCGGATCTTGTCGAGACCACACGCGTGACAGATGGAGACGGCGCTGGTAGACCAGGCGGTCGAGAAGTTCATTCGAGGCCCGACCTCGAGCACGACACCGTTCCCAGCGAGGAAAGTCTCGCGTCCGAACTGCGCCGGCTCGAATGTCTCACACAGCAGCCATCCGAGAACCGAGAATTCCTCCGCTGTCAACTCACCGGCGGTGTCGACGTTGAAGCAAAACTCAGTCTCGATATCCTCGATATCAGAGGACACACATTGCCGCGTCGTATGGAGCAATGCCTTTCTACGAGCGGCGGGCAGACCAGGCGTACGATAGAGATGTAGCAAGGTCAGGAGAGTACCGTGCGCATTGTGCTCATTGCCTGGTTCACATCGGCCTCCGTGAATATCAGTGGAGGACGAAATCGCACTGTGCGGTCGCCGCACGCAAGCGTGGCAAATCCTGCCTCCCAGCAGTGCCCGCGGAACTCGTCACGGGAGTCCCCATCGGGCAAGTCGAACGCAATCATTAGACCGCGCCCCCGCACGTTGCTCACCACCGGAAACTCCTCTTGCAGCTTCTCCAATTCGTCCTTGAACATGCCACCCACTCGGGCCGCATTCTCTACGAGACCCTCCTCTTCGATGATTTTCAGGTACCAGGCGCACCGCACCATGTCGACCAGATTGCCTCCCCAGGTGGAATTGATGCGCCCGGATACCTTGAATACATTGTCCTCCACTTCATCGATTCGATCGGTGCTCATGATGCCGCACACCTGGGTCTTCTTGCCGAAGGCCACGATGTCCGGCACGACGCCGAGTTGCTGGAATGCCCACATGGACCCGGTCACGCCCATTCCCGTTTGGACCTCATCGAAGATCAAGAGCGCGTCGTGTTCATCAGCTAGCGCGCGCAGACGCCGCAGGAACTCCGGCCGAAAATGGTTGTCACCGCCCTCACACTGAATCGGCTCGATGAGAATCCCGGCGATACCGTGCGGATCTTTCGCAAAGGCGGCCTCGATCTCCCGCACCGACCGCTCTTCACCTGCCGCGATCGCGGAATCGTCTACCGGAAAGTGCATTGTGGGATTGGAGACTCGAGGCCAATCGAACTTCGGGAAATCCCGAATCTTGAGCTGATCGGTGTTGGTGACGGATAGTGTGTAACCGCTGCGTCCGTGAAATGCTTCTCGAAAATGAAGGATCTTATCGGCGCCTCCGTCGATACCTTTGGCCCGGTTGCGCTGTGCCTTCCAATCGAAGGCTGCCTTCATCGCGTTTTCAACTGCGAGAGCACCTCCCGCAATAAAGAAGAGATGGCAGAACTCATCGGGTACGGCAATCTCACGAAAGGTCTTGACGAAGGCGGCGAACTCCCGGGAGTAGACGTCGCTGTTGGCGGGGTTGCTGATTGCCGCCGTCATCAAAGAAGCGAGGAAGCCTTCGTCGCGCATCTTCGGATGATTGTGGCCGACGGGCAACGTCGCGAAGTAGCCGTAGCAATCGAGGTATTCCTTCCCCTCCAAGGCATCCACCATGACGCAGCCGTGGGATTTCTGAAGGTCGATTACAATGTGAAAGCCATCGACCAGAATATTGCTCTTCAGCGTCGGAAAGACGGTAGCGGCAGAAACTGTGATCACACCCATTGTAGGCTCCATTGAGAGAAACTCAGTCGATATGGGGAAAGCTCTCAAGCCGGCCTACGCACACACGAGCCGTGTCCTGGCTGGAACGCCACCGACAAGGCTTCGGCGCGCGCGGCCTACCGGGTGACTCCGTTGGGCGGAGCAAAAATGCCTGGGCGGGTATCTCTGGGGAGGGGCCTCGTTCGTGAGATTCCAAATCGCATGGCAAATATCAGAGTTTCAGGATCGGGGAACTACGCGTCACGAAATGTAGCCGATTGCTCGGCCGACGGGATATTGCGATGCGCCGACGACTTAGGGGTGGGAATAACTCGCTGAGCTGTAATATCTTACCAATGTCATGCCGGAAGCCCCCCAACCTCCAGAGGCGGGGGCCGGCAGCCAGGCAGTACGTAGAGAGGTGCACCCGGGCAGGAGCTATTTCCCATGCGGGCAATGGTGCTCGATCGATCGGCGAACATCGACGACTCGCCTCTGGTGATGCGGGAGGTGGACGACCCCCACCCGGGGGGCGGAGAGGTACGGGTCAGGGTAAGCGTTTGCGCCGTCTGTAGGACCGACCTTCACATCATTGAAGGGGATCTGCCAGAGCGGAAGCGGCCCATCATCCCGGGGCACCAGGTGGTGGGCGTCGTGGATGAATTGGGAGACGGCTGCAGTGCCCTCAAAGAGGGCGACCGAATCGGCATCGCCTGGCTGAGAAGCACGGACGGAACGTGCCGGTTCTGCCGGGCGTCCCGGGAGAATCTCTGCCCCAGCTCTCGCTACACCGGATATCACTCGGACGGTGGCTACGCCGAATACACGGTCGTGCCGGAGGAGTTCGCCTACAGGCTGCCCGGGACATTCGACGACGTGGTGGGCTCACCTCTGCTATGTGCCGGCGTCATCGGCTACCGTGCCCTCAAACGCGCCGGTGTGCCGGATCGAGGAAAGCTGCTGCTCGTCGGGTTCGGCTCTTCGGCCCACGTCGTTCTCCAGATCGCCCTGTATCGAGGCTACGATACGTTCGTGGTGACGCGCAGCGAGAACCATGTGCAAATGGCGCGGGCGATGGGGGCGGCTTGGGTCGGGACGGACACGGCTGATCTCCCGGACAAGATGGACAGCGCCATCCTCTTTGCACCCGCCGGCAGACTGGTGCCTCCCATCATGGCGGCCCTCGAGCGGGGAGGCATCCTGTCGATCGCCGGCATTCATCTCACCGACATACCTTCGCTCAACTACGAGCAACATCTATTCTACGACAAGGAGATTCGCTCGGTGGCGGCGAACACACGGGAGGATGGACGCGAACTGCTGGCGGAAGCCGCTGAAGCAGGTGTACGCCCCCACGTCAAGACGTACTCCCTAGCCGACGCCAACGCCGCACTCCAGGACATGAAGCACAGCCGAGTAGATGGAACCGGCGTGTTGCTCATCGACAAAGGGTTGGCGTGAGCGTAATCCCTTCCTTACTATATGAAGTCACCTTCTGATGCGACTCGTGCCAACGGTACGGGTTGCCCCCCCAAACCTCCCACAAACAATCGTCAATGAAGAAGATATCCACTTCCGTCACGGCCGCATGTGCGATCTTGCTCAGCGGTATCACGCCAATCCCCTCGGCAGCCCAGGACATCGCGCGCACCTACAGCCAGGCCGCGGACCGGCTCATCGACGCCGCCTTGGCAGATAGCGCCGCCTACCAACGGCTCTCCCTCCTGGTGGACAAATTCGGTCACCGCTTCACCGGCTCATCCAACCTCGAGAAGGCGATCGACTGGATCCTGGCAGAGATGAAGAAGGACGGCCTGGACAATGTCCGCGGCGAACCGGTAATGGTGCCCCACTGGGTGCGAGGCAACGAGTCGGCAGAACTCCTGAGCCCCCGTTACCGCGAGCTTCCCATGCTCGGATTGGGAGGAAGCATCGGCACGCCTCCCGAGGGCATCACCGCCCCGGTACTAGTGGTGTCCTCCTGGGAGGAACTGGAAGCCCGGGCCGAGGAGGCACGCGGCAAGATCGTCTTGTTCGACCCCGACTGGGTGAACTACGGTGTCAACAGGGCCTACCGGCGGCGCGGAGCGATCGCTGCGGCTCAGGCCGGTGCCGTTGCCTCGCTGATACGCTCCGCAGGATCGTTCTCCCTCCAGACACCTCACACGGGTGGCATGAGCTACGACCCAGACGTTCCGAAGATTCCCCACGCCGCCCTCACGGCAGAAGACGCCCGGATGCTTCATCGGATGCAGGACCGCGGCGAACGGGTCTACATACGCCTCAAGATGGACGCGCAGACGCTCCCGGACGTTCAGTCCCGCAACGTGGTAGCAGAGATCCGCGGGCGCGAGCTGCCTGACGAGGTCGTCGTCCTCGGCGGCCACATCGACTCTTGGGACGTGGGCCAGGGCGCAATGGACGACGGTGGTGGCAGCGTCGCGGCATGGGAAGCGGTGCGCCTCATGCAACGACTGGGACTGCGGCCGCGGCGCACGGTTCGCGTCGTACTGTGGACCAATGAAGAAAACGGACTTCGCGGCGGCAACGGTTATCGCGACCGCCATGCAGATGAACTCGACAAACATGTGCTGGCCATTGAATCGGACGCCGGCGTCTTCAAGCCAACGGGCTTCGGGTTCAGCGGCTCGGATGAGGCCTTCGAGATCGTGCGGGAGGTCGGCTCGCTGCTTCACCGGATAGGCGCCGGCACCATCAGCCGCGGCGGTGGCGGGGCGGACATCGGACCTCTAATGCGGGAAGGCGTGCCAGGCGCAGGCCTGCAGGTGGAGGGAACCAGGTATTTCTGGTACCATCACACCGACGCCGACACTATAGACAAACTCGATCCCGACGAAATGGCACGGTGCGTTGCAGCCATGGCGGTGTTGGCATATGTTGTCGCAGACTTGCCGACGCAGCTGCCGCGGTGATGCATATTATGAGCATTCCTTGTTCTTGGAAACCCGGAATGAAACAACTCTCCAAGATCGTAGTACCGGTCGCATTACTCACAATCGGATGCAGCGATCCCGTCGGGATCGACTCCGGATCACTCGCCGGCACCTGGAACGCCATCAGTTACGCCTTTATCAACAAGGCCGACCTCAGCGAGGCTGTGGATCTCGTCGGGCGAGGAGCCAGCCTCACCATCACGTTCACGTCCGATGGGGATTACACTTGGGATTTCCGCGACCCGGACGGTACGACCACGTCTGTCTCAGGAACCTTCACCACTGACGATCCGCTCCTGACGTTCTCAGATGTGGGCGGCGGGACCCCGGAGCCTTTTCTCGCCGTCAGGGAGGATGACAACCTGAGCCTCGCGACCGGCAACGCCGCGTTCGACTTCGACGGGGACGACGTACTTGACGACGCCCAGTGGCAGATCTTTCTCCTCAGAAACTGATTTGTGGGAGACAGTCGGCTACTTCCGACCCGCAGTCAAAAAGACCTGCACGCATTATATTTCATGTGGTTAACTAACGTGAAGGGGTCTTCACGAGCCCAAGCCCCTACCCCAAAGACCTCTGGACGCCCAGATGACATACACCGGCTCCGACAACCTCATCGACGACTTCTTGGGAAGCGTCAATATCTTCTCGACATCAGTGCACGAACTGCTGGAGCGACAGCCGCGCGACCGCGTCGCCTTGCTCGGCAAGGCGACAGCGCTGCATCGGTTGAACCGACCAGGCGATGCGATCAACGCCTATGAGGCGGTGCTGCGACACTATCCCGACGAGATCACGGCCTTGACCAACCTGCTTGGCCTGATTGGCGTGCAGACCCCGGAGAGCGCCCTTCAACAGCTTCGCCGGCTCTATACGAACAACCCCGGATTCGGCGCGGTGGCGGCGCAGATGGCGATGATCCATCTGCAGCTCGGCGACAGCGCCAACGCCATCCGGCTGATGTCCGAGGCCGCCGCCCTGGCGCTCGACAACCCGGTCTATTGGATCAATCTCGCTATCATGCATGACCGGGTCGGCGATAGCCAAGCGGCGATAAGCGCCTATGAGCATGCTCTTCTGGTCACCGGCGGCAGCGCCGAAGCGTTGCCCCTGTCGGTCGACGCTATGCGTGAAAGGCTGCGCTACTTGCGGTCGAATTGATCGGCGAACCCGAAGGATCAGTGATAAAGCGATGCCCTTTCTCGCCCATTTCAATCTCGTCGAGCGACCGTTCGCGCTGACCCCCAACAGTCAACTCTATTTTCCCAGCGACAGCCACCAGCAAGTTCTGACCCCGCTGTCCTACGCCATCGAACGGGGCGAGGGCATCATCAAGGTCAGTGGCGAAGTCGGCACCGGCAAGACCCTGATGTGCCGCATACTGACCGGCGAATTGGTCAAGACCAAGGCGGTCGCCTATATCCTCAACCCACAGAACGACCCCGATTGGATCGTCACCGCCGTATGCCGCGAATTCGGCCTCGACCCCGAGCATTCGCGGGACCCGTTTCATCTGCTCAACGAATTTCTGCTCGAGCAATACCAAAAACGACGTCCGGCGGTGCTGGTGGTCGACGA
>JADFIT010000133.1 GCA_022566515.1 Gemmatimonadota bacterium | reverse complement strand
ATCGGCACCGGAGACCCGTTGACCACTCAGCCTGCCTTCGTACTCGGCGGCGCGGGCAGCGTTGCGGCAGGAGAACGCTATACCTGCGTTCTCAGCTCCAGCGGCTCCGCCTCGTGTTTTGGCCAGGGCGGAAGCGGCCAACTCGGGCAGGGTTTCTACCAGAACGAGCTGAGTCCGGTGGCCGTATCCGGCGGCCGGACATTCGCGTCTGTTGAAGGTGGGGGACCCCACACGTGCGCAGTGGAAACACCGACTGGCGATGCTTACTGCTGGGGCAACGGCGGGAATGGCGAGCTCGGCGATGGGCTGGGCACCTCCTACAACGCTCCAACGAACGCGGTCAGTGGAGGCCATTTGTTCGTGGAGGTAAACGGGGGACAGAATCACAGTTGCGGCCTCACCAACCTGGGAGACGTCTACTGCTGGGGTTGGAATGGCAACGGCCAGCTTGGCGACGGCACCAACACCGACTCCAACACTCCCGTCTTGGTATCAGGCAGCAACACCTACACCACGGTATCCGTCGGCAGAGAGCACACCTGCGCCCTCGCCGACACGGGGCTGGCGTACTGCTGGGGCCGAAACGACAACGGCATCGGCCAGTTAGGCGATGCCACCAACACCGATAGCTGGGTTCCGGTTGCGGTGGCCGGTGGGACAAGCTTCACACAGATCGAGGCGGGTGACGACCACGTCTGCGCCATCGATGGCAGCGGCATTGCCCACTGCTGGGGTCAGGGCTGGAATGGTGAGCTGGGGAACAACCAGTTCAACTCCGCAAACGTCCCCCAGACCGTCGCCGGCGGCTTCACATTCAACCAGCTCATTGCCGGCCCAGGTCACACTTGCGCCATTCGAACCACGGGAGATACCATGTGTTGGGGCGCGAATTGGTCCGGGCAGTTGGGCGACGGCACTTTCAACAGCCGCGGCCTCCCCACCACTGTCCTTGGTGGTCTGTCGTTCATCGATCTTGGCGCGGGTGGCGAGCACACGTGCGGTGTCACCTCGGGCGGCTCCCTATACTGCTGGGGCGGCAACTCCGAAGGGCAGCTTGACCTCGGGTTTACGATCAAGTTCTCGACTCCGACGATCGTGGCAGGAGGACTGACCTTCGTGATACCGCCTCCGGTAGAACGGTAGCGTGCATTGGGGACAAGGTTGTAGGGGACAAAGGTAGGAAGTGAGAGGGGAGAGGTGAGAGGGCCCACTCGAATATCCAATATTGAATATTCAAGATTCGATATTCACTGGGCCCTCTCCCCTCTCCCCTCTCACTTCTCACTTCTCACTTCTCACTTCTCACTTCTCACTACCATGCGCATAGCCCTCATCCAAAACCACTGCTCCCCCGACCGCGACGAAAACCTCGAGCGCGCCCTCGACTCCATGGAAGCCGCCAAGGAGTCCGGCGCGGACATGGTCGTGTTTCCCGAACTAGCCGTCGACCGGTTCTTTCCCCAACACGAGGAGTGGAACGCCCGGGAGATCGCCGAGCCCATTCCGGGCCCCACCACGAGGGCGATCGGCGCCAAGGCGAAGTCGCTATCGCTGGTTACCGTGTTCAATCTCTACGAAGAGGCCGTGGCCGGACGGTACTTCGACAGCTCCCCGGTGTTCGACGCCGACGGCATGTTGTTGGGCGTGACACGCATGGTGCACATCACCGACTACCCGTGTTTCCATGAGAAGGCGTACTATTCCCCTGGCGACAACGGCGCGCGCGTGTACGACACGGCCGTGGGCCGCGTGGGCGTGGCCATCTGCTACGACCGCCACTACCCCGAGTACATGCGGGCACTCGGCGTGCACGGAGCGCAACTGGTGGCGATTCCACAGGCCGGCGCCATGGACGAGTGGCCCGACGGGCTCTTCGAGGCCGAGGTGCAGACGGCGGCCTTCCAGAACGGATACTTTGCAGCGCTGTGCAATCGCGTGGGAAAAGAAGAACGGCTCACCTTCGGTGGTGAGTCGTTCGTGGTGGATCCGTCCGGCAGGGTCGTGACCCGAGGCCTGGAACTCGAGGACGACCTCGTGCTGGCCGATCTCGACCTCTCTCAGTGCGCCACGTCCCACGCGCGCACTCTCTTTTGGCGCGATCGCCGTCCCGAGCTATACCGGGACTGGCTCACCTGACACGCCGGGTTCCGGGAGGCTGCCGGGCCCTTCTTCGGTTTCTTCCTCCCTGGCGGCCGCTTCGTACCCCTTTCTCGTAAACGTCCGTACCAGGAACCCCTCGAGGTCGGTGAACATCGAGTACATCACCGGCACGAGAATCAACGTCAAGAACGTGGCAAACGTCAAACCGGCGATGACTGCAATAGCCATCGGCCCCCACCATGCCGCCTGCTCGCCACCCCAGAAAAACTCGGGTGACAGGCTGGTGTACAGTCCGATGAAGTCGAAATTGAGACCGATGGCCAGAGGCACCAGGCCAAGAACCGTCGTAATCGCCGTGAGAACGACCGGACGGAACCTGGTCAGGCCGGCGCGGACCAACGCTTCCGATACCTCCATCTTGTCCCGATCGCGCAGGACGCCGATGTAATCTATCAGCACGATGGCGTTGTTTACAACGACACCGGCAAGACTGATCACGCCTACACCCGTCATGATCACGCCGAACGGCATGCGGAACACGACAAGACCGATCAGCACACCGGTCGTCGAGAGCAGTACTGCCGTGAGAATAATGAACGGCTTGAACACGGAATCGAACTGCGACACCAAGATGAACGCGATCAACACGATCGCCATGATGAATGCCCCCAACAGGAATGCCTGAGATTCCGCCTGGTCCTGCTGCTGGCCGGTGAACTCCATGTCATAGCCGGCCGGCAGTCCCGCCTCGAAGTCCGACAGGACCTGTCGGACTTCGTTCAACACAGCGTTGGCGTTGAAGCCGGCGCGAACCTCAGACGAGACCGTCACGACGCGATCCAAGTCCTTGCGTGTCACGTCGCTGTATCCCGTTCCGACACGCCAGCTCGCTATCGAGGACAGGGGTATCTGTCTACCGCCGTCCGCCACGATATTGAGGTCGGCGAGACTGCTGAGGTCCTCGCGATACGGCTTTGCAAGTCGAACCGTGATGTCGTACTCGTCGTTTCCATCACGGTATGTGGACGCTTCAGTTCCATTGATGGCGCTGCGAATCGTGAGTCCGATATCCCGAGTATTCAGGTCATACATCGCGGCCCTCTCGCGATCCACCTCGATCACCAACTCCGGTCGCCCGTCCGCGAGATCACTCTCCAGACCATCGAGTTTCCTGAACACCTGCGAGTTCTCCAGAGCCGCCACTGCCTCGTCTCCCAACCGCTTGAGGACGTCGGG
Source organism: Gemmatimonadota bacterium (assembly GCA_022566515.1). Classification (GTDB taxonomy): domain Bacteria; phylum Gemmatimonadota; class Gemmatimonadetes; order Gemmatimonadales; family GWC2-71-9; genus B3T1B10. Next base: position 6,299 of record JADFIT010000133.1, on the reverse strand, counting down.
GTCTTCTCCGGCGATTTCCAGATTGATCGGCACACCGCCCGTTGGGCCTTGCTGGGGCAACTCCACCGAAATGTCGGCGCCGGCGATGCCGGTCCCCAACGTGTTCCGCAAATCCTCGAGCACTTCGAAGGCGTCGAACTCGCGGTCCTGGAAGTCCACGAGGTTGATGGCGACGGTGGCCAAATGCGTGCCACCCCGCCCACCTCCACGCGGGGAGCCGGTGATCTGCGACCCCAAGATCGAAAGCACCGACTCGAAGTCGCCGCGGCCGGCCACCGATTGCAGCTCCCGTTCGATGGTACGAACCAAGAGGTCCGTCTGCTCGATACGAGTCCCAACCGGCGATTCGATCTGCACGTACAGGCTTTGGGGCGGAATGTCTTCGGGGAAGTACTCGATTCCCGCATTGAACTGGCTGAACACCATGACGGCCAACACCACAGTCGCAGCCATGCCGGCGATGATGCGCCAGCGGTGCCCCAGCGACCAGCGGAGGAACCGCTCATAGTACCTCAGTATGCCCGGCAACCCATAGTTCATGAACCAATGCCCCATGGGATGAACCGCAAAGCGATACCCCACAAACATGACAATCGCCGTGAGCGCCAACAAGACCGTCGGCACCGGACTTACCAGCAGGCCGATTACCGCGGCGAACAACACGCCGCCAATCAGCACCATCTTGGTTGGCTTGAGGAGTGCAACCGGAGGGGCATCCTCCGTCTCCAAGAACAGCGAGCAGAGGGTGGGGACGATGACGATCGCCACGAAAAGTGAGGAGGTGAGCGTCATGATCAGGGTGAGCGGCAGGAATCTCATGAACTTGCCCACCATGCCCGGCCAAAAGATCATCGGAAAAAACGCAGCCAAGGTCGTCACCGTGGACACAATTATCGGCATGGCGACCTCTCCCGTCCCTATCTTGGCCGCTGTCTTTCGATCGTAGTCGTGCTCCCGGAAACGGTAGATGTTTTCCACCACGACGATGGCATTGTCCACCAACATGCCCAACGCCAGGATCAGGCTGAACAGCACCACCATGTTCATCGTGAACCCCACAAAACGGATCACGCTGAACGACAAGAGCATGGAGAGCGGAATGGCCGTGCCGACAAACGACGCCGTCCTTACGCCGAGAAAGAACAGCAACACCCCAACCACCAGGATGAGACCTGAGATGATGTTGTTCTCCAGGCTGCCGACCATGTTCCGGATCTGATGTGACTGATCCGCCGTGATGTTGACTTCGGTGCCGGGGGGAAACGACGGCCTCTGCTCGTCGATGACCCGGCGCACCGCCTCCGCGGCTTCGATAATGTTTTCACCGCTGCGTTTCACTATGGACAGCGACACCACAGGGTTACCGTTGAGGCGAGCAAAACTGTCCCGCTCCTTGAACCCAAAGTCCACCGTGGCAACGTCGCTCACGTAGATCGGCCTGCCGTTGCGGGATTCAATGACGACATCACCGATCGGATCCGGCGAGGTGAACTCTCCCGGAATACGCACGAGGTATTTCACATTGCCGACTTCGATAGTGCCGCCCGGAATCGTCACGTTCTCATCACGAATCGCGTCAATCACATCCTCGAACGCAAGCTCGTAGAACTTGAGCTTGGGCAGGTCGACATCAACCTGGACCTCCCGCTCCAGACCGCCGGCGAGCCTCACTTCGAGAACGCTGGTGATCTGCTCGAGGTCGTCTTGTAGATCCTCCGCAACTTCCCGCAGGCGGACCAGCCCATATGGGCCGGCCACGTTCACTTGCATGATGGGAAAGTCCGCGAAGTTGATCTCGAAGACGCTGGGCTCCTCCGCAGCGGCCGGGAGGTCGGGCTTGGCGATGTCGACCTTCTCCCGCACCTGCTGCAGCGCCTCCGTCACATCCTCCCCAGCGTCAAACTCCACGGTGATGCTGGAGTATCCCTCAACCGAAACCGACCGAATGGTCTTGACGTCACCGATGGTGCTGAACTCGTCCTCGAGGGGACGCGTCACCAGCGTCTCGATGTCCTTCGGCGCTACACCCGTGTAGATGGTGTTCACCACGATGGTCGGGAACACGATCTCCGGAAACGACTCCTTCGGGACCTGTATGTAGGACATCACGCCCAACAAGATCACCATTCCCGTCAAGACCAGAACGCTGGTGGGATGGTCGATCGCAAACGACGTGAGCGGGAATTCCCTGAATATGCCTTTGTGGTACCTAGCCATGCCGCTCAATCTCCCGAATCGTCGTCCCAAGGAAGGTTCACGATGCGCACACGGCTCCCGTCGTCCACGAGCTGTGCACCGGCCTTGATCAGAAGCTCCCCAATTTCCAATCCACTCTCTACTACGACCCGATCGGCGTACGCCGGCCCAAGCTGCACCGGTCGTGCCGCTGCCCACATCACGCCATCCTGCTCAACCACCACGTACACTTGATAACCGAACTCCGTGCGGATCACGACCTCCTGCGGGACCACGACGACGTCGGTCAACCTTGCTCTCTCGAGTTGCACGTTCGCCAACATCTGTGGCTTCACTATCCCGTCGGGATTGTCGATCACGATTTCCACTGGGAACGTCCGATTGCGATCGTCCACGGTGGCTCCGACGTACCCTATGTTGCCACGCACCTCACGGCCGGGAAGAATGTCAAACGTTATTACCGCCCGATCGTTGAGTTGAACCCATGGAGCGAATCGCTCCGGTACACCGCCGTTGATCTTGAGTCGGTCGACGGAGACCACCCTCACGACCGGCGTGCCGACCATAGCCATCTCTCCTGCCTCCAGATACCTCTCTTCAAACACGCCGGCGACGGGAGAACGAATCTGTGTCCTCGCGAGGCGCACCTCGAGCGTCTTCAGTCGAGCCCGCTGGACAGCCGCTTGCGATTTAGCCTGTAGGTAGGCGATCTCACTCCCGATTCGCTCTTCCTCCCACAGGCGCCGCTGCCGCTCGTACTGCTCCTGGGCAAGCTCCGCAGAAGCTCGCGCTTCGTTCGCCTGGGCCGTCAGAACCTCACTGCTGATCCGGGCGATAATCTGACCCCGCCGAACGTGATCTCCTCTCGAGACCAGGAACTCCGTGATGGCACCGGACTCCTCGGCGGAGATCGTCACATCGCTGTAAGCCTCAACCTCACCCGTGATGCGAATGAAATCCGTAAATGTCGTTGGTTCGACCGTCTCCACCTCGACGTTGACCACCTTGAACCCGTCGTTTGAGTCTACCGGCGGCTGATCATCGGAATTTCCTTTTGCCGGCGAGCAAGCGGCGAACCCTACTATTCCCACTCCCAAGAACACCGCCCGAATACGTCGTTGCGCGGAAGTCATGATTCCCCTCTATCTCTCACGCGCACCGCAAGTTCTCCTGCAGCCACGGGTACTGTGCCAAGTGCAGTGTCGAGTTGGATCCGTGCCATCAGGTAGTCGAACACCGCCTGAGCATGGTTGAACTCCGATTCACGTAGGGCGTTCTCTGCGTCGGTGATTTGCAACTGCGACCCCAATCCTTCCCGATATTCGGCAGACGCGATCTCGAACCCCCTCTCCGCCTGTGCCACGGCCCGGCGCTGGCTCTCTATACGCAACTTCGATTCCTCGAGGTTGTCCAGAATGGCTCGCAGGTCACCTTCGACTTCCCGACGGAGACGCTGGAGCTGCGCCTCGTTCTGGCGAACCGTCGCGGCGCTCTGTTGCACTCTGGCGTCGCGACGGAATCCCTGGAACACCGGCACTGAAACCCGTATCCCCGCAGAGGCGGCCGTGACGCTGTTGCCAAAGAAGTTCGGATTCCTGTCCTCCTGAGCCGTCACAGTGTACGTGCTGAACAGCGACAGAGTCGGAAAATATTCCGCCTTCTCGGCCCGCAAGCGGGTCTGCTGCAAGTCGATCGTCAAGCGACCCTGCAAAACGTCGCTACGGCGACCCAGGGCTATGCCGTACAGCTCATCAACCTGAAGCTCGGCCTCCAAGGGTAGCACCGACACCGCCAGCAATAGTGCGTTGGCCGCGTCGCTCTCCCCCACGCCGGAAATATCGACTTCGTTCAAGCGCCCTTCCAGCTCGAACTCCACCGTGGGCTCGAACCCCATTTCAATCAGCAGGCTACGCTTCCTGGCCGCCACACTGTTCCGTGCTCGGCGCACGTTCGGCTCGAGATTGGCGACCTGCACCTCCAACCGCAACACGTCGTAGCTGCTCGCGAGCCCCGCCCGATTCAGCGCCTCAGTTTCGCGCAGGGTCGCCCGTGTACGCGCCAAACTGTTCTCTGTGAGCCGGAGATCTTCCGTCGCCAGCAGCGCATTCAGGTACACCTGGCGCACAGTCGTGACGACCTGCTGGGTTGTCCCCCGCAACTGTTCCGCCGCCAAACCGCGGAACCGACTTGCCGCACCCACCCCGATGAAGAGATCGAAGTCAAACAGCGGCTGGTCGAAAGTGAGAGCCGCATTCCAGGTGTTGTCCGAACCGAACCGGACCGCGGTTACGGCCCCCTCCGGCGCAGTGGGGTCCAGCAGTCGCGCCGGCAAGAAGCCCTGCTGCACCTTGATGTTTCGCGCGTACGACACGTTCACCGATACCTCCGGAAAAACGTCCGCCCACGCCTCGCGTACCTGGTGGCCCGCAATATTGAGACCCTCTTCCGCCGCAAGAATGATTTGGCTGTTGGCTAGCGCCAGCTGAATCGCTCGCTGCAACGAAATCGTCTCACCCTCGGCAAAGTCCTGCGCGGCCGATCTATCGGGGGTCGACGTCGCTGCCAGCATCACAGTCGCCAGGAGGATTCCCTTATGTGACACAAACATCGGTCAATTCCCTTTCGATTCCGGCTCAGAGGACGTTCCGTTTCCCGCCCGAAGCCCATCGGTCAGGAAAGGAATGAAATCCCGATACAGTTCCGCAGCCGCGTTGGGCGGGGCTTTCATCACGTCGCGTTCAGCACAATTGATGTTGCACGCCAGCGCGAGGGTCACCAGCCCGTGTACGGAGGTCCACAAAAAGTGGGCCACCAAGTCGGGGTTCCCCTGGCGGAGATTACCGGCCTCCATCGCGTCCACCACACAGCTCCGCAGCAGGTCATACCCCCCGCTGCCGGGCAGATCTTCGAGATCCCGTGGCCGGCTCTGGATATTGTACAAGACGCGGAAGTACTCTTGGTTGTCAAAAGCAAAACGCACGTAGGCGTCGGACATGGCAAACAGCCGCTCGAGTGAACCGGCAGGGTGATGCTCGGCCGCCTCGGTGAGGGATTCACCAAACCGCCGATAACCGCTCCGCACGACGCGACCTATGAGATCTTCCTTCCCTGCGAAGTAGCGGTAGATAGCCGTAGCGCTCAAACCCACGCGCTCCGCAACAGACCGCATCGACACCGCCGCGTACCCACCCTCGGCCATGATATTGCGGGCCGCCTCGACAATCGACGCTTCCGTTTCCGCCGACCGATGGGTTTTATCCATTGGTGCGGCACCAGCCGCGGTGGCACTGTGTGAACCCATGCTGCTACTCTACTTCCCGTTGAGATTCCGCTCTCTCACGAGCGCACCAATCAGCTCGGTCGATCCAGCGGGTAAATACTTAACCGTCGGATGTTAACGGCGTTAAGTTAACGGCGTTAACGTGAAGGTCAACCTGGTCGACGAAGGACGGAAGGACGGAAGGACGGAAGGACGGCGGAAGGACGGAAGGACGGAAGGACGGAGGACGACGGGAATGCCGAATTCACATGACAATATCCCGTCTATCCTGTCCAAAAACACAAATTTGTCACCGAACAAATGAAACGGAGTACTAGGCTGCAGGATCACTTTCTCTACCACATAAGTGATTGTTACTTCAAGACTTAGGAACCATAATTGCTACGAGACGTCGCGTTGCTCCTTCCGGGCATGACCATGAACTGCACGATCTTCCCCGACCTGGGCCTCCAGACCGTGGCGACTGATTTCACAGACCTGGTCGCGAGTGCCGACGGAAGTCTTCCGCCGGGACTGGCACAGGGGATGGAGCTCTACGCCGACCTGCTCGACGGGCTGGTGGCCGAAAACGGACGCTGGCATTCTCAACGACGAATCGTCGTGGCGCACAGCTTCGGCGGGATGCTGGCGCTCTCGTGGCTGTTGCGGCATGGATGTGCCGGGCCGGCACGCATAGATGGCCTGGTGTTGATCGCGACTACCGGCGGGCCGATGTACGAGTCAGTGAGGCTCCGAGTAGCACGACTCGGACCGCTCGACCTGCGGATGGGTATCACGCACTCGGTGCGAGTCTGGAACACCCCTCTAGTGACGCGGACGGTGA
>JADFIT010000132.1 GCA_022566515.1 Gemmatimonadota bacterium | reverse complement strand
GCGACGGCCCGCCCACGTCGCGCGAGAAGTACGGTGACGACCTCTAGAAAGACATACTCGAGCAGGGCTGCGCGACCCCACTCCCCGGCGACGATCCGGACCATGGCTCCTTCAGCGGCCGCGTGATGGACGTCTCGCGTGTTGTGGTAGGCGATGAGGAAGCTCGAGTCGAGGAGGAGCATCGAGCCGCTGGCTATTCACCGTAGACGACGCTGTCGATGTCCTCGCTCAACCGCTCGGTGCCTTCGGGATACTCCTCCGGAGTGAGATCCTGTAGGCTGCCCGACCCCGTGGGGAAATCGGGTCGCGCCAAATACGCGCGCATCGCCTCATTCACCATTTCTCCTACCGTCTTGCCGGCTAGCGCAGCCCGGGCCTTGAGCGACCTGTAGACCTTTTCATCGAGGTTACGGATTGTGGTGTCCATGTCTCCATTGTAACACATGTGTGCGTTGTGTGCAAGAGGCGTGCCGTGGTTTACCTACCGCTCTGACGAGCCGACGGTTCCCACCGCAGCCACCATCACCGGCATTGCCTCTCCAGCTCGCGCCTGGCAATGTCTCGGCAAAAGCGAGTCGGGGTTTGCCGGTTATTGCTCTTCGGCGGTTACCCTCAGGATCCTCTCGAGTTCAGCGACGTAGTCCCGCAGCAACCCCTCCAGCTCCGTGAAGCGCTCGTACGCATCCCCTCCCGGCTCCTGATCCGCCCTGTCCAGATTGCTGTACAGGTAGGAGAGCTGCGCGATGAGCATCGGGGTGGGATACGCATACCCCTCCGCCGTCTCCAGCTTTGCGAGCAGGTCGGCAAGCTGTCGGTCGACGGGCACGCCCTGCTGGAGGTCCTCTCGGGCTTTCGCGACGCGGTACGCCGCCATCCGCGCCTCGCTGAGCGCATCGCGCACCTGAATGCTCAGTGCGAGTTGGTCGGCGAAGTCCTGCTGCGTGACGCCGTCCGCAACCACGCGTGGGTCGGCCTTCAACGTGAAGCGCTGGGTCTGGCTCCGGCCGGCGACAGTGAGCCGAGCCTGGTACGTTCCGGGAACGGCAAGCGGACCCTGCCTCCCGGACCGCTCTGCATCCTCTGACCACGGACCGGCATGACGCCCGTCCCAGATGAAGCGGTGCATTCCCGCGCCGTTCGGCAGCTGCGGCGTGCCAACCCGCTCGAGCCTGAACTCCCGCATGCCCGGGTCGTCGGGAACAACCATCGTTTCGCCCGGTGCGTCACTCGAGTACCCGCGAACCAGGTTGCCGCGCGCGTCCAGGATCTCCAGCGTGATCTCGCCAGCCGGCTCCTCGCCCAGGTAGTAATCGACCATGGCGCCGGGAGCCGGATACTCTGGATCGCCAGGAGACCGTCCCCCTCTTCCACCACCTCTTCCGTAGCGTAGGCGGTAGGCATCCCGCGGCGCAAACAGATGGGCATCTGACGAAGCGATCTGGTCCGTGAGTTGATGCAGCGGCGTGAGATCGTCGAGAATCCAGAAGGAGCGGCCCATCGTAGAAATTACGAGATCTTGCTGGTGGACCTTGATGTCCGAGACGGGCGTGGCCGGAAGATTCTGTTGCAATGACTGCCAATGCGCACCGTCGTCGAACGAGACATACATCCCGAATTCGGTGCCCGCATACAGCAGTCCTTCTCGGTCGGGATCCTCGCGAACTACCCGAGTCGGCGAATCGGCCGGAATGCCGTTCGTACCCGTTGTCAGCTTCGTCCAGGTCTCGCCGTAGTCGTTGGTCCGGTAAATGTGCGGCGAGAAATCGCCGAGTTGGAACCGCAGGACCGCAACATAGGCTTTGCTGGCGCTGTGGGGTGAGGGCTCGACCGTCTGGACGCGGCCGCCGGGCGGCAAGTCCGAAGGCGTGACGTTCGTCCAGGTTCTGCCGTCGTCTCGGGTTACGTGGATGGGTCCGTCATTGGCCCCCACCCAGATCAGGCCTCGCTGAAGTGGCGATTCCTGCACGGCGTAAAGCGTGCTATAGAACTCCTCGCCGGTTATGTCGCGAGTGATAGGACCGCCGGACACCATTTGCGTCTCGGGAGTGTGAGCGGTCATGTCCGGTGAGATGGTCTCCCACGTCACGCCCTCGTCGGTCGTCCTGTGCAAATACTGCGAGGCATGGTAGACCACGTTGGGATCGTGCGGCGATATGTGGATCGGCGAAGTGCGCTGGAACCGGTAGCGGAGTTCGGCCGTGTTGTGACCGTACATGTTGCCCATGCCGACGTAGTATTGTTTTTCCTGACCTGTCGTTTGGTTGTATCGGCCAAACCGCCCCTTGCAGTTGGAGTACACGATGTCCGGATTGCCTGGCTTTGGTACGGCAGGGCCCGTCTCGCACCCGCCGATTGCCATCCAAAAGGCCGTCTGCCCCCCCGGCCGCGAGATCGGCGGAAGGCTCGGCACCATGATCGTGCTGTTGTCTTGCTGGCCCGCATAGACCCAATAGGGGAACCGGTCGTCGATGTTCACCTGATACAGTTCGGCGGTGGGCTGGTTTGATTGGGTCGACCAGGTCTGCCCGCCATCCCGCGTGACGTTCACCCCGCCGTCGTTGGATTGGATGAAGAGGTTCGGGTCGTTGGGATTGATCCACATATCGTGGTTATCGCCATGCGGCACGCGGATCCGGACCCAGGTCTCGCCGCCATCGGTCGACTTGTGGAACCCCGATCCGTTGTTCACGTAAACGACATCGGCGTTCGTCGGGTCGGCGTCTACGTTGGTGTAATAGAACGGTCGGTTGTTGAGCGCGTTGTCGCTCGTCACCTGCCGCCAGGTTTGGCCACGGTCGTCGGAACGATAGAGACCGTCTTCCGGTTCGACCGCCTCGAAGAGCACATATACCCGGTCGGGATCCGCCCGCGATACGGCGAGGTCGGCCTTGCCTCTCAACCCCTGCGGCAGTCCGTTGGTGAGGTGCGTCCACGTGTCGCCGCCGTCGCTGGACTTGTAGGCTCCACCTTCCATGCTGCCGCTGATGATGGTCCACGGCTTCCGCTCTGCGCGCCACGTGGTGGCATAGATCTCGTTGGGGTTGTCGGGGGCAAACTCCACATCGACCGCACCGGTGCTGTCCGATACGAACAGTACCTTTTCCCAGCTCGCGCCTCCGTCTGTCGTGCGATAGACGCCGCGTTCCGGGTTCGGGGCGAAGGCGTTACCGATCGCCGCCACGAACACCACGTCCGGGTTGGTCGGATGTATCTCGACGGCTCCGATCTGCCCCGCGTTGCGGAGGCCGATGAAGCTCCAGGTTTTTCCGGCGTCGGTCGATTTATACATCCCCCGGCCGGTGACCACCTGGGCCCGCATGCCGTCCGAGCCAGTGCCGGCATAGATGATGTTGGGATCGGAATCGGCGACGTTGATGGCGCCCATGGATCCGGTCTCGAAGTATTGGCCGGAGATATTCACCCAGTTATGACCGTAATCGGTGGTCTTCCACACACCGCCACCGACGCTGCCCATGTAGAAGGTGCCCGGTTGGCTGGCCACGCCGGTGACAGTGGTGACCCGGCCGCCGCGGGAGGGGCCGATATTGCGGTATTTCATTCCTTCATAAAGGGCGGTGTCGAAGACGACGTCGGAGCCCGATGACTGAGCCAGGAGAGAGGCGTCGGTGATCGGCGAGACAAGGGCGGCCAAGGCCGCAACTGAGAGAAACTTGTGCATGAGGGCACCTGGTGGAGGTCCAGAACTGCGATTGGGAAACGGGTACGGAACGCCAGCTAGGATTGAAGTATTGCTCCTCGGCGCTGGCCTGGCAACCTAGGCTGCGGCTGGTCTTGATGTAGGCGGTGGCATGTCGACCGCCACTCCCCCGCCATCGGAAGAGGGTCAGCTGCAGTGCCTTATCGGCTGGTTTATATCCATACATCGTTCTCAGCAGTACGCTCACCACCCTCGTGCCCCGTATTCAGAACACCACGAGGCTGTATGAGGAGCATTTTAACTTCCTTCGATCTTTACTATTTTGAATTGATACTCGTTCATCAACGCTTCATATTTCATAACGACTTCCTTATGAACGGCACCGACCTGCATCTTCCTGCGGGTGTTAGACGGCCGAGTGAGCAGTAGGCTATCCCCGTTGTTCCCGCCAGAGCCAGACTGCGAGCGCGCCCGGTCCTAGAACGCCGAGTACGCTGGCCCACATCGGGATCGCGGTGCTGGCCACGGTGAACTGCACCTGGAAAACGAGTCGCAGCAAGTGGAGCGCTGCAACGATTGACAGAAACAGTGTTGCTACCAAAGCGGCGGGTTTCATTTGGATTGCCTCAGCAAGTGATAATTCGGAGCTCGAGCACCGCGCTGGGTAGCGATCGGCATCGAGACCGAGTCCGTGCCGCCGCGATCTACGGCACGACAGACCTATATCTGGTTGCGACGCCGTGGATTCAGTTTGTGACGGTCCAAGACCGCGACTGTCGCGGAAGCCGATCTGGCCACCCCACGGCCGAAACCGTATTTTGGGGCCGTCGCCAGCGGGCTAAAATGCAATGTCTGACCTCTTAGACCGTCTCAAAACAGCCCTCGCCGACCGCTACGCTATCCAAGAGGAACTCGGCGCTGGCGGTATGGCCACGGTTTATCTCGCCGCAGACCTCAAGCACCACCGCAAGGTGGCGGTGAAAGTTCTGCGGCCCGAGTTGACTGCCATCCTCGGCGCCGAGCGGTTCCTCAAAGAGATAGAGGTTACCGCCAATCTGCAGCATCCCCACATCCTTCCCCTCCACGATTCGGGCGAAGTGGGAGGGTTCCTCTACTATGTCATGCCGTACGTTGAGGGAGAGTCATTGCGCGACCGCCTCAATCGGGAAAAACAGCTTCCGATGGATGATGTTGCTCAAATCACGCGCGAAGTTGCCAGCGCGCTGACCTACGCGCACAGTCATGACGTCATCCATCGCGACATCAAACCCGAGAATATCCTCTTGTCGTCGGGCGGGGCGATTCTTGCGGACTTTGGTATAGCCAGAGCGCTCGACGCGACTGGGGCCGACGAGATCACTGCGAGCGGCCTTGTGATGGGGACGCCTTACTACATGAGTCCCGAGCAAGCTACCGGCGAGCGGCGGATTGACGGGCGCACCGACGTCTACTCTCTGGCTTGCGTCGTGTATGAGATGCTGGGAGGCGAACCACCCTACACCGGTCCCACCCCGAGGGCGATTTTGGCGAGGCAAATGGCCGGGGAGATCCGGCCACTCGCTCTCATCCGAACCAATATCACGCCTGAGTTCGATGCGGTGCTCCGGCGAGCCCTCGATCCGACGCCCGCAGATCGGTTCGACACGCCAGCGGACTTCGCACGCGCGCTCGTGGGAAGACGCAGCAGCAGGCGAATTCGCACATCACTGCAAAAAGTCAGAGGAGTTGGGAGGCAAGTCCCACTCAGGCACGTGTTGACGGCTGGCGCCGCGCTTGTCTCGGTGTTTGTCATAGCACTGGTGTTTCTGACGACACCCTTCGCGCAGGCGCGCGAGGAACAGGCCAGCCTCGTGGTCTTTCCGTTCAGGGCGATTGGCAACGAGACAGGGTCGCTGGGAGAAGGCATAGCGGATCTGATTGCGGCGACGCTGGATGGCACGGTCGGCGTGCGAGTCGCCGATCCCACGACGGTGTGGCGATCGCTCCGGAGCGCGGGCCAAGACTTGCTACGAGTCCCGGACTTGGACGAGGCGCTGGACGTAGCCGGTCGGGTGTCCGCCTCAACGGTCATGCTCGGGTCGGTCACATCGGCTGGTGGACGGGTCATCGTTTCAGTTCGACTCTACGACGAGGAAGGAGACCTGCGCACGACACTCCGTTCGAGCGCCTCAACCGACAGTCTTGGAGCCGCCGTCAACCGCCTGGCGATCGACATCGTTGCAGCAGTATGGAGCCGCGACACCCTTCCTACCGTGCCGGTGATCGAGACGCTCGCGACGGACAATATCGATGCGATGAAGGCCTACCTCGAGGCCAAGAGTCTCAGCTACCGGGGTCGGTTTCAAGAGGCGCAGGCGCCCATCGAGCGCGCGGTCGCATTGGACACGACGTTCGCGCTCGGGTTTCTCGAACAATTCAGGATTCGCTCGGCGGTGCTGTTCGAGAACGGCCAGCCGTTCATCGGGCTGACGGAGATCATCGATCGGGCGATGGCCCATCGCGATCGGCTTTCTCTGCGCAACCGGCTGCACGTGGAGGCGAATCGTGCCCTGGACGACACGCGTGGAGTCGATGCGGCGATCCTCTTTGGCCAAGTCCTGGAACTCGATTCCCTCGACCTCGGGGCCCTGCGCGGCGTCGCGTTCAGCTACCTCACGTACGGCTGGCAGCTTGGCAAAGGCATGGACGAGATCGAGGCGGCCTACGAACGGGTCGTCGCTGTCGACTCTACCGATGCTGCAGCATACGCGACCTTGATGCGCCTGGCCCTGTGGACGGGTGACGACGAAAAGCTGCAGCATCACCTCGATCGTCTCGTGGCCGTGGACTCCACCAGCCCTCATCCCCGGGGGACGCTGGGCGCGGTGCGGGCGTATCGTGCGTCCGGGCCGGCGCAAGATTCCATTCTCCGCGCATTGGCGATGCAGCCCATTCCCGTCGTCATGACGGTATTGCGAAACCTCAGAACGGTGCAACCGAGCTTGGCCGAACGATTCTTCGAGGAGCTGATGGTCGACTCGATGCCCGTTCTTCATCAGCGGACCGGGTTTGGAGCACGGACGCAGCTGTGGTTCGGGGAAGGGAGGGTGACAGCCAATGATTCCCTGGTTTCGGCAGGTCTGCTCGATGCGATCAGGCCGACCGTCAACACGCTGTTTGTGACATCGCTGCTTGCCGGAGTCGGCGATTCCGCGGCGACGGCGAGAGCAGTAGCGGAACTCGCGTCATACGCCCCCGCCGATTCCCTCGAGGCGCTGCTAAACGAAAAACCGATGGTGTGGGGCACGGCGTGGGCAGTTGCCGGATACCACGCGACGTTCGGCGACACGACACAGGCTCGGATTTGGCAGCGCGCCCTGGCGGCCATCCCGCAGGGTGACACTCCATGGGATTGGACAGGATCCCTTGCGGCGGACATCGAAGCGCGGGTGGCGGTTCGGGGCGGTGACCTCGAGATGGCGGAACGGGAGGCGCGGCGCGCCTTCGATTCGTGGACGATCCACTCCATCAATGTCGGCGAGGCACATCCCGAGCCGGCCATGCGATTTCATCTGGCAGAGGTGCTGCGCGCGCGCGGGAAGATCAACGAGGCCGAGGCGTTGTACCGTTCATTCGGACCTCCGCACAACTGGGCGGCCTTTTACACGGCACGTTCGTCGTTGGTGTTGGGCGACTTCGCCGAGCGTCGCGGCGATCTCGCTGAAGCTGCCTTGCGGTATGGCTATGCCTTGGCGCTGTGGGAACGTGGCGACGAGGCGGTGAGGGAGTGGAGGCGCCTCGCGCAGGAGGCGTTGCAGAGAGTGCTGGCTCGCATAGGCTAGGAGACCACCCGCTGTGGTGGCTATGGGGCAGGAACACTCACGACACACTCGGCCAATAGACGGTCCCGTCTTACTCGCCCGTGCAGGGCGAAATCTCGGGATGGGCGGTCCAGCTGTCGAAAAGCTCTCCCGCCGTCGGCAACTCCACGACGGTCGTTTCCCCGGACGGGAGATCCGTTCGCTCCGTTGGGCCCAACTCGGTACCAGTAGACAGGTGGACCTCGACCCGAACGGCACAGAGCATCTCTCGGGTTGTGTTCTCGACCGTCCCCACGAAGGCGTTGGACGCGGGATCGAACGACAAGATGAGTCTCGCCCCGTTCCGCGTCGTGTCCCAGGCGTCCTCCCGACCGATCCGCTCGCCCGACTCTTCTCCTTCCTCCCCGTCTTCATCGTGCTCGCCACCACCCTCGGACCTCGCATGCTCCCCGGTTCCCTCGGACCTCGCATGCTCCCCGGCTCCCTCGCGCGCCGCGCCTGACTCACCCGCGCCTTCGGCTTCAGCACGCGGTCGGTCGGCGCACGCGGCGATCCCAAGAGACACGGTCACTGCGGCGACGATCACGAGCCACCTGCGAGTCGACTCCCTCATGGTCTAATCTCTCCTCTTGTGTGCGGGCATGCCGCCCGCTGGGTCGATTGCCGGTCTTGCAAATTGGGATAACAATGTACAACACGTTTGTTTCGCCTGCATTCTCGACGAGCTACTCGTTCAACGACCGTAAGGCCACTCCGATCGCCTGGGAACGTCCGCATACCGCCGGCAGCGTAAGGTCGACATCGTTCGCTCGGGCACTCGGCCCACTCTGAGGGGTAGACCAGCAAGCAGGGTTTCAGTGCTGCGAGGTTTCTCTATGCATCGCCGTGTGTTGCCGCTGTCACCATCTCTTGTTTGCCTTCTGGTAGCCATGCTTCCTGGAGCGCTAACCGCACAAGTGGTGCGCGGCGTGATCACCGATACCACCACCGGCCGCCGGGTGGCGGGCGCTCGAGTGACGATGAGTGATGTGCTGGGCCGTCCAGCGGGGACGGCCGTGTCCGGCACTGATGGGACGTTTGTCGTGGCCGCGCTCCGGGATGACACCTATATCATTACGATTCGACGCCTTGGATTCCAACCCTTGGTAGCGAGCCCCCAAGTCTTGCGCGCGGCGGATACCCTTCAGTTGCACTACCATCTTTACCCGCTTCCGGTTCGACTGGACCCTCTGGTGGTCGAAGCCGAGGCGGTCGAACGGTACGCCGATGTCCAATACCTCCATCGGCAAGGATTTTACAAGCGGATACCACGGACTAGTGGCCGGTTCTTGGACCCTGCTGCCATCGACCGACGCCGGGAGTTTGCTAGACGAGCCGACGACTTTCTGATCGGAAAGGCCCACGTTACACATCTTCCGAATTCCAACTTGGGATATCGGCTTCGCTGCGGCAGACCCAGATTCTTCATCGACGATAGAGAGTTCTTTGGTGACGAACTCGACCAGGCCATCGATCCTGAGGACGTGTTGGCGATGGAGATTTACGACCTTGTACGGCCCTCGCAGATGTCTGATTTCTTCTACGGTCGATGTGCTGTTGTAGTGTGGACCCGCGTAGCGCCAGGGAGCGAAGAGCCGATGCGAGATCGGCTGAGGTGACCTTGCAGTTGTATCAATTGCGGATATAGAGAATGCCGCCTTCGACCTTGGCACGGCGGGAACACTCTGGGTTGCCGAACAATGCCAGCCATGCCGGTGTAGAGAAGGACAGGCCTTCCCACTCCCCTCTCCGCCATCGAGGTCCGGGAATCCACCGAGTGCAAGGTCCGTCCCGACGGGTGCCTGGCGAGCATCGGTTGACTGCGCGGCGTCTGCACCACAGTGTGCATCGCCATGGATATCTCCGTCACTCTATTGACGCTCGCCGCTGTCGCTTTGGGTGCAGTGGTACAGGGATCGCTCGGGTTCGGCATGGCCATGGTCGCGGCGCCGATCCTGCTCTTGCTGGATCCCCGGCTGGTGCCCGGGCCGCTGTTGTGTGCGATTCTCTGCGTGACGGTGTTGATGACGCGCCGCGAGTGGAGACACATAGCGCCGAGTGCAATCGCCTGGGCGGGTGTGGGAGGGGTTCCCGGTTCCTTCATCGGCGCGTGGGCCACCGTGGCCGTGGCCGCGGACGTCTTGGGGAACGCCCTCGGTGTGATGATTATCTCGGCCGTAGTCATGAGCG
>JADFIT010000131.1 GCA_022566515.1 Gemmatimonadota bacterium | reverse complement strand
GGTGTCGTCGACCACCTCGAAGGCGTCGACATTACGCACGAACGGTGGGGGAAAGTGCGTGAAGGCAGCGGCCCGCGGCGGGCTACCTCCGGCCCCCCCGGTGAAGGAACCGCATCCCACCAGGAAGAGTGCCGTAGCGCCCGGCAACCATCTCATGCGATTGCGTTGCAGCGGAAGGAAGGGCAGGGTTCTCAATTGGCAGTGAGGATGGCAACGCCAGCCGGATAATGTCCCACCTCGATCACCTTCTCGATCTCACGGGTAGCGGTGTTGATCACGACGACGGTGCCGACGGGGCTGCCCTCACCGGAAGTCTGGCGTGGATGGTAGGCGCCTTTGAGGTTGTTGTTGGAGACGTACAGGTACCGTCCGTCTGGAGAAACCACTGCGCCGTGGGGCTGTGCCAGCCCCGTACCTTCAATGACATCGGTGACGCTTTTTGTGTTCATGTCAATGACGGTCACGGTGTTGGCGTCTTTGTTTCCCGCGTAGACGAACTGTCCGTCGGGCGAAAACACAGGGTGCCATGGAGCCGCATTGACGTCTATAATTTTGGTGATTTTCACGGCAGGCGGGTGACTGATGTCGAGAACGAAGATCTTGGCAGTGAGTTGCGTCGAGACTACCATGGTTTCGCCATCGGGCGAAATCGCGAACTGGACAAACGTGTGAGTGGGTCCGTCTATGAATGTGAACTCAGCGTTCTGTGAGGCGAGATTGACGCTGATTATCTGATTCTCAACCAAGCTGGCGGTATATGTGTATGTGCCGCGGCGATTGACGGCGATGGCATGGGGCCTGGGGTAGAACACCTCGATTTCCTCGATGGCCATATCAGATCTGCGGATTTCACCGATCCGCATGGGCGGATTGACCGCAGCCATCGAGCGGCCGACGTACAGTAGATCCTCCGTGGGGTGCACCGCCATCATGCCGGGAGTTTCGAAGTCCGCCTGTCCCACCAGTTCGTAATCTCGGTTGAACTTGAGAACCTTACCATCCGCTATGAGCGACACGTAGAAGTACGAGCCATCGGGCTCCACCGCTATGTGGTGGGGCTTCGCCGTGGCCGAAAACCCCAGTGCTGTGAGATCGATAGTCCGGATGACGACGTTGCTTTCCATGTCGATCACCGACACCGAGGCGTCGTTCTGATTGGCTACGAGCAGGAGCTGCGTGGCTTGCCCGGCGCCGCGGGGTTCGAAACGCGCAAAGGCTTGCACGAAAACGGCGCACAATAGTAATGCCGCGAAACCTGTAGTCTTTTTCATGACCGAACGTCCGACGAACCTACGGAATGATCTCGGGTCGTTTCCTCTTCACCAAGAACAGTCCTTCATTCCCGCTCGTGACGATTATTACGCCGCTCGCGAAGAACGGATAATTGCTCCAGGAGCCGCCCATCCCGGGCCCGTCTTCACCGTAGGGTACCGTGTCGAGAAATCCTACTGGAACCGGATTTTCCCTATCCCGAATATTGAACAGCCGGAAACCGCTGTTGTAATTCGACTGGTACATGAAATCACCCCTGATGTACAGGTTGTGATCGGTGGCAGGGTTTTCCGAGAGATACTCCTTAACCAGCAGAGGATCGTCCAGATCGGTGACATCCCAGATCAAGGTCCTAGTGCCGACAAAAGTTCGCTGGAGTTCGTCCAGCTCATCGTTCATGTAGAAATACTTGTGATCTTCGGTTAGCCACCCTTGATGCGTGTAGCCCACGTTGGGATAGGACGCCCGCGCGAGAGCCACCGGGTGGGCCTTGTCAGTTACGTCGGCTATGCTCAATGCCGTCTCGTTGGCACCGAAGCAGATCTCCTTTTCCCGGTGTTCGCGGTCGGGGCCGCGGTAGATCACGCACTGGGCGTCGTGGGAGTATCCAGTGTTCCTGCGGCCCGTGGCCGCATCGGCGAAGCATCCGGCGAACGTTGGATTGGTCGGATCTTGGATGTTGATCATGTGGAGGCCGCCGCCGCATGTCTCTCCGCCGCCGCTGCTGCCCACCGAGTAGGCGAATCCGGTCTCGACATTGATGACGATGTTGTGGGCGCTGTGTATCCCGTCGTAGTGCGCGGTCTCCTCAAAGACCACGGGCGGATTACGTACGTCACGCAGCTGGGTCAGGTCGAACACCTGCATACCGTGGTTCCCAGCTCCGTCGGAGACGATGAAGGCATGATCCTTGTACACCTTGATGTCGCGCCACACGCTCGGCCGCGCACCTTCGGGCAACGGCAGCTTGCCGATGTACACGGGGTTGAACGGATCGCTGATATCGACGAACGAGGCGGCGTTGCTCAAGCCCACTAACGCGTACTCCTTGCCCGTTTGAGGGTCTGTCCAACCCCAAATATCGTTGGTGCGAACGCCCCGATCGCCACCGATGGCGTGAACCGGAAGGAAAGAAACCAGGTTTATCTCGCTGCAGTCGAAGACGTGGGCGCTGCCCTCCTCGCAGTCGGCCTGATCGCCCACCACCGGCTCGATTCCCTTGATCTCACTAAAAATCTTTGCCTGCTCGCTCCAGGTGCCCCCTCCGGCATCCTGCTCGAACACGATGGCGGTGCCGGCACCGAAATCGTCACCAGGCGCTCCGGCAACTGCAATCTGACCGCGGACGGCGAGAACGCCCGAAAACCCATCGCGTCCTTCTACCTGACGCGATCCAAGCTTGATCGATCCCATCCAGTCGCCTGACACGGGATCACGGCGGAATCGATACACCCGCCCTCCACCGGTAGCGCCTGGAGCGCCGATCCAGGTTTCTGACCCGGTGAACGCGATCGACGAGCCGAACCGGTAGCGCCGCTCGCCGTCGAATGGCGCCAGCCGCGAATCCTGGCTCCACTCCCCAGTAACACCGTCATAGCCAAAAGCAAACACGGTGCCGACGCTGCCGTTTGCACCCGGCGCCCCTATGAATGCGCTGTTGCCCTCCAGGGCGACGGTGGTTCCAAAGCCGCTGCGCTGTTCGAGCCCGTTACCCGTCACCTTCGAGAGCTGCCGCCAGCTCCCATCTGCGTCGCGCCGGAAGGCGTAGACAGCCCCCGTGCTCTCTTCTTGACCCGGGGCTCCGACGAGGGCCTTGTCGCCGTCAACTGCTACGGCACCGCCAAACCGGTCACCTGACTGTACGTCGGTGCCGGTGAGCTTTTGCTCCTGAGACCATCCCCCGCCGCTGTCACGGCGGAAGACGTACACGGCTCCTGCCCGGTCGTTCTGGGCCGGGGAGCCGATCATGGCCACGTCGCCCTGGCCCGTCAGGACTATCGCCGTACCGAAGCCGCTGTCCTTGCCGCCGTCACTCGGCTGGAGGCGGGCGACCTCGCGCCATGTCCCGGAGCCGGCCTTCTCGTACACGTAGACCACTCCGATGCCACTCTCTCGCGGAGCTGCACCTACCATCATGACCTGATCGCGCAGCGCTATAGCCTGACCGAACCGGTCACCGGCGGTAGCGTCGGACGCCATGAGCTGAGCGGATTCAGTCCAGTTGCCGGCGCCATCGCGACGGTATACGTAAACCACGCCTGGCGACATCTGGTTGGCAGGCTCGCCAATCAACACCTCGCCGTCGCCTACGGCCACGGACCTGCCGTAACCCCTCTGTGCCTGTGCCGGTGTGACAGTCACCACGAAAAGGAAGAGGAAGCCAAACAGATGGTGGCCGCGCTTTTTCATGTTCAAACCTCGGGTAAGGACCCCATAACTGTCGTGCGTCCTGCACGCCGCATGGCTGGGTGTGGGGCAGCTCGCCGGCTGCCAGGAGCCAACAAAGATACACCTGAGAGGCGAGAATGGACCATGGGGCGCCAGCGACGCCTTGTTGCCGGATACATCCTGCCCTCGGCCATGAGCCTCAGCAGGTCCGGTTCGTTAGATTGGGGGGAGCAGTTCAGCAAGTAGGAGGTGGCTCTCCATGTCCACTCGCGACACTCCGACCACATACTCGGCCGAAGAGGCTGCCCGGATCAAAGAGATGGCCGACCGGCCGGACGCCTCGCTGGTCTGCCCGCGGTGCAACACGCCCCTGATCCGGTTGACCCCCACCGACGCGAGGGGAGCCGTAATGCAGGAGGTGTCTTGTCCCAACTGCCACCGCTGCATCATCCTGCGTCCCTAGTGGCGGAGCGTGGTTATCCGCCTACTCCAACGCCTCGAGAATAGGGCACTCGGCCGTCTCTGAGCGGCTCTCACAGGCGTCGATCAACCTCCCCAGTGAATGCTGCATTCTGGTGAGGCTGCCGATCTTCTCCTCTATGTCGGCCACTTTTGCCTCGGCGCGCTCTTTCACGGCATCACAGCTGCCATGCGGGTCCGGCCGGAGCGAAAGCAGCTCGCCGATCTCGTTGAGCGTGAATCCGAGATCCTTGGCGTGGCGGATGAACCGGATCCGGTGCACGACATCCTCGGGATACACCCTGTAACCGGCGTTTCTCTTAATGGGCTGCTCGATGAGGCCCCGGCGCTCGTAGAATCTCACCGTTTCCACTCCTACGCCGGCCCGTTTGGCAACCTGTCCGATCGTTGGTCTGGTCATGCTTCTTCCTCACTCTAGAACGGGAGATCGGACTGCTCTGCTACAAGATTATAAAGTCCGTACCCTAGTACATGGTCAAGAGGGGAGAGTTGTTTTCCTCCCCTCTCCCCTCTCCCCTCTCTCTGGGTGGGATGTGGGAGGTAGGGAGGTAGGGGTGAGGGAGGGCCTGGCCCTGCGGCGACCCTTGACTACGTACCAAGGTACGGAGCTTATAATGCGGACGGTGATCCGGAAGCTCGGCCAAGGTGGACAGGTGGTCGCTGGATTACTTGATCAGCAACACCTCAGAATGCTCAGAGGAATGATGAAGACCGTAGAACTCATAATCGATCGAGGCTGCCCCAACGTCGAGGTGGCCCGCGCTGAGTTGCGCCGCGCCCTTTCCGATCTGGAACTCCCGTTGCAGTGGCAGGAATGGGACCGGGAGAGTGCGGAAGCCCCGACCTATGCCCGGGAATACGGGTCGCCCACTGTGTTGGTGGATGGCCGCGATGTGGTGGGTGAGGGCACGGAAGCCGACGCTAACTGTTGTCGTGTATACGTAGGCCGCGACGGGCGAATTCGGGGTGCGCCCTCAGCGGAGGAAATCCGGGATGCGTTAGTCCGGGATTAGCCCGCAAAACTCTGCGCAACCGGAAGGAACGAAGGTCGTCTCCTAACCGCCTTCCCCCCCCACGTCGAAGGTGTAGCTCTGCAAGTACCGGATGGTGGCTTCCTGTTCCTCGACCTGGAACGCAAGGATGTCCCTGCTGGTGATGATGCCGCGGAGGTTACCGTCATCCACGATCGGAAGGTGTCTGATGCCTTCTTGCGTTATCACACCGACGCACTCCTCCAGGCTCGTCTGAGAACGACAGGTTGTCACGGGGCAGGTCATGACTTCGCGGAGGGATGTGTGAGCCGGATTGCGGAGTTCGGCGACGAGGCGTCGGAGGGCGTCACGCTCCGTGAAGATTCCCACCATCTCGCCCCCGTCCGTGATCGCGAGGCATGCGATTTTGCGCTCGTTCATCAGGCGGGCCGCGCTCACCACCGATTCAGCAGCGTCCATCGAAACCACCGTCGTGCCCTTCCTGGCAAGAATCTCACTGACCGTAGCCATGGCTACCAGCCTCCTGAAGGGTGACCTCTAGCATGCTACACGCTGCGCGGCCCGGGCGCCACCACCTCCCTGACTGCGGCACGGCGAACTCGCCATTCACTTCCACGTGATCTCCATGGCGAAGAAGTGGTCGAACACGGCTCGGGTGGGATTGTTTCGGGAATCCTGCTCCGGGCTTCGGATAAAGAAGTCGAGTTGCTGCATGGCGGGGTTCACTGCTCCCGCTGAGGACTTCTTATTGAGCAGCGGATAATTCACCTTCATGCTCTCTCGGTCACGCATTCCTTGAGTGACCATGAAATGCATCTGGTACTCTTCGTGTAAGGGCTCGCCATTGAGAGTCGCGTGGCCGTAGCCCCACCCGGCGATGTAGATGAAGGTCTTGGGCCAATTGGTGTCACCACACCCGGAATCGCCGTGCTCGTAAAGGTAGGCTGCCACACCGCCGTTCTGACACGGACTGAACTCGTGGAATCGATCAATCTGGATCACGAGGTTTCCTTCCGGCACGTTGAGCCGTGCCACGAAGCGTCCGGTGTTCTCGATCTCGTTGACGTCGATCTCCACCGTTCCTTCTACACTGCGCAGATTCGTGCCGTCGTTCCCCATATGATCCCAACCGGGGGCATCCCGGAGACCGCCAACTTGGTACAGACGCCCGGCTGACAACACAAAGTGGCCGTCGTAAAGATCATGCTGCTCTGGAGCATAGAGGGTGATCTCAGCACCGGGCTGTCTTCGGGGTGTTGCCTCCTGGGCTGTGGCGGTCGGGGCAGTGATGGCCGCGACGGTTCCCAGCACGATGAGTGCGGACATGATCCTCATGATGACTGAACCTCCGTTCCTATGCTTTGCGGTTATGGCTCTTCGCGAGCGAGGGTGTACTCAAGCTCGATCCGTGAAGTCGTACCGGGCTCGATATGGACCGGGACCTGCTGGGTACCGAGCTTCTCATGCCACAGTTCCAACGTGTAGCTCCCTGGCGGAATTTCGGAAATGCGAAAATGCCCCTGCGCGTCCGTGACTGCATGAAAGGGGTGCTCGTCTACACGAATGAACGATTTCATCCAGCCGTGTACATCACAAAGAACGCTGATGGTTCCGGCGAATCGAGCGACGCGGGAAACCATTATCCCACTGGCCGGTAGGGAGATATTCCCCCTCAGGACACCGTAATAGTGGGTGGTGTGGAGGGTCGGATCGCCGTTCGTGGCGACGATCGTGTCTCCAACGGTGGCGACACCTACATGAGGATCAAACCGGCAATCACGGTTATCCAGGACCACTCGCTTCGGCAGACGTCCAGGGACGCGGTCCTTCGGTACGCCCACCAGTGTCGCAATTGCGTAGCGAATCCCTCGGTTTTCAGTAGCTACGACCAAATCCTCCAGGGTATGCTCTCGACCGCATACCTCAGGGTCGGTGGCGTTCTCCACTGTCGTGGGGGGTGGGATCCCTTTGCCCGCCAGACGTACGAACCCCTCGAGGGCGCCGAAGCTGGAGCGGGACGGTTGGAAGACGGGCTCGTGTGTCGGAGGAGAACCATCTAGGTGCACAGCAGCCACAAGGCCGAACAATAAAACCGCTATCGAAACACCGACCATCATGCTACTCGATCGAGGCATTCGGTCACCTCCGACGCTATGTTGATTCGATCACCGCGCACCTACATCCTGCTTTCGGTGCGGGCGCACGATCGAGCCGTTCCAGCGTCTCCCGGAGCGTCGCGCGCAGCGCCCGAAGCTCGCGGAGCCGCTTCTCTGTGTCGACAAGCCGTGCCGAAACGGTTGCGCGCACATGCTCGCACGGTGGCCTGCCGCCTGCGGAAATCTCCAGCACTTCGCGGACGTCGCTGAGCTTGAGCCCCAGTGCCTGGGCCTTCTTGATGAACCGCAGGTCGTCCAGCACCTCCGGCCCGTAGTCCCGGTAGCCGCTCGGCGTGCGCTCGGCGGGAGGAAGCAACCCCTCCCGCTCGTAGTACCTGATGGTGTCTGGGGTGACGCCCACCTGCTTCGCCAGCTCTCCGATCCGCATGACACGCCCTCCAAGAGTTGGACCCCGCATCCAACGTCGGTAACTCTGGAGCGTACTCTAAGGTTGTTTCCGCTGCAAGGGCCGGAGTTCGGGGCCCGGATGACGAGGAATTGCGGGTTAATGCAGTGTCTTGACTTTGGAGCACACTCCAAGGTTTACATTGGCGGGAAGTCGGAATGACCGGGAGAGTCGGATGACCAACAAACTGCAGATCAATGTCGGCGGAATGCACTGCTCCTTCTGCCAGGAGAGTATCCGCCGCGCGTACAGGAACACCGAGGGCGTCGAGACCGTGGCCGTGAGTGTAGCTCACGAGGAAGCGCTCATCGAGTACGACGCCGAGCGAATAGATGAAATGGGCGTGAAAGACGTGTTGCGCGATCTGGGCTACACGGTCCGCGATCCGAACCGGGTGCGGGCCTACGAGGAGCAGCAGGAGGAGCTGCGCTGCGAGAAGCACAAGCTCTTGGCGAATGTGGCGCTCGCCACGCTCGCCATTGTCTTGATGGCGTTGATGTTCGTCGGCGTCCATCTCCCCGGACATCGAGCCGTTCAGGCTGCCATTGCGACGGCCGCTCTCTTCGGCGTGGGCCGGCACGTCCTGTACATGGCATGGGCGAGCCTGCGGCGGCGGATCTTCAACCAGCACGTGCTGCTGTCCTTTGGCGCCTTGGGTGCCTACCTCGCGGGGTTGCTGGGATTCGTTGCTCCCGCCTTTCCCGCTGACTTCTTCGTGGCCGCGACCTTTCTCATGACCTACCACATTCTGAGTGGCTACGTCTCCACCACCGTACGGGCCCGCAGTCAGGAGTCGGTGCGCAAGCTGCTGGACCTCCAGCCGGACACAGCGCGCGTGATACGGGACGGCGACGAGGTCGAGGTCGCCATAGAAGAGATCCTGGTCGGCGATCGCGTCCGGGTTCGTCCGGGCGAGCGCATTCCGGTGGATGGCAAGGTGGTGGACGGTTTCTCCGCGGTGGACGAGTCGATCGTCACCGGAGAGGCGCTGCCCGTGGAGAAGGCACCGGGTGCCGAGACGATCGGCGGGTCCGTAAACAAGGCCGGCTCGCTCCTGATTGAAGTCGTCCACGTGGGTGAGGAGACGTTCCTCCGCCGGGTGGCCAAGCACGTGCAGGAGGCACGCGCGATGAAGCCGGGAATCATTCAGCTCGTCGACGCGATCCTCACCTATTTCGTTCCAGGTGTGCTCGCGGTGTCCGCTGGCGCTTTCCTTATATGGACTGCCGGTGCGTGGGCGTTGACCGGCTCGCCGGACTGGACGCGGGCGATCTTTGCCGCGCTCAGCGTGCTGGTCATGGGCTATCCGTGCGCCCTGGGGATGGCGACGCCACTCGCGCTGATTCGCGGCGGCGGGCTGGCCGCCGAGCGGGGTGTGCTGATCCGAAGCGCCGAGGCGTTCCAGATCATGAAAGACATTCGCGCGGTCGTGCTGGATAAGACCGGCACCATTACCGAGGGCGATCCCACGGTGGTAGATGTGGTGACCGTTGGCGACGGCTCGAGACGCGACATCCTCGGCGTGGCCGCCTCTGCGGAACTGCTGTCCGAACACTTCCTGGGCCAAGCGATTGTGGCCCATGCCGAGCACCGGGGCCTCGACGTTCGTGCGCCCGAGTCGTTCGAGTCAGAGACCGGCCGCGGCGTGGCGGCTCAGGTCGACGGGGAGCAGGTCCTGGCTGGACGCCGCACGCTGCTTGAGGAGCGAGGGATCCAATTCGATGCGAATGCCCTCACCAAGCTCGACGAGCTGGAAAGCCGAGGGCAGACCGTCGTGAGCGTGGCACACGGTGGGCACCTCATCGGGCTCATCGCCATTGCCGACACGGTCAAGAACGGAGCCGCGGAGGCGATCGCGCGCCTCAAGCAGGCTGGCATTGAGCCAATAATGTTGACCGGCGACAATCGGCGAGCGGCGAACATAGTAGCCGAACAGGTCGGGATCGAGAACGTCATTGCCGAGGTGTTTCCCGAGGAGAAAGCGGCCAAGATCCGGGAACTCCAGGCGACCGGCGTCCG
>JADFIT010000130.1 GCA_022566515.1 Gemmatimonadota bacterium | reverse complement strand
TTGGTCGCGGCGGTTGACGGTCGTGGACCTGTCGATTCCCCAAGACGCCAAGCAAGCGCCGTTAATGACTGTGCGAAAGACGGTCTCGCTGCCGTTCGCTCCGCGCGAGCAAGTCCTGGTTCGCGGCGACGCCAAGTTGTTGGTCGCCGACTCGCACGGCGGGAAGCTGGCGATTCTTGACGCCGCCGACGGAACGCTGGAAGCGGTGCGCGAGTTGCCGGCTCACAATATCCGCGGGCTGTGCGCCACGCCGGACGGGCGGAAGCTGCTCGAGCGCATTCCGCAACGCCGTTTCGGCGAGCCCGCCGACCTCGACGGCGTGCTCCTGCTGCTCGCGTCCGACGCCTCGAGCTACATGACGGGCAGCGTCGTCACCGTCGATGGCGGCCGCACCCTGCTGTAGCGAACGCCTCGATACCGACACCACATTCCGGGCGACTGACGACGATGGACTTTACGCTGGAAGCCGAAATCGAGGAGACCCGGCGGCGCATCCACGCCTTCGTCGCCGAGCACGTTCTGCCGGTGGAATCGCGGGCCGAGGCTTATGACGCGCACGAGAACATCGCCGAGGGCGTGTTGTCCGAGCTGCGCGCCAAGGCCAAGGAGGCGGGCCTGTGGGCGCTCGCCATGCCCAAGGCGCGCGGCGGGCAGGGGTTCGGCGTCGTCGGCCTGGCGGCGTGCTACGAAGAGATGAACCGCTCGATCTTCGGACCCGTGGTGTTCAACGCGGCGGCGCCCGACGACGACTGGACCGACCGCAAAGTATGGAAACGCGTGAATCCGAATCTCGGCGTGTCAGTCAACATGGAGTACCTCGAACGCGAGTGCCGCAAGGCCGAGGACACGCCGTCGCACGAAAACACGTTCAAGCGCCTGCACCTGAATATCCGTACGCGCCGGACTCGACCATCCTCCGCATCGCCCTACCGGAAGCTTTGGTTCCGGAAGACAGCATGAACCTCTCGGTGCAGTGGCAAGCGCGGCCCAGCACGTTGCCGAGGCGGCAGGGTCGCAGAGGGCGCCGCTACGATTTCGCGCAATGGTACCCGCGGGTTGTGGTGTACGACCGCGGCGGATGGCAGGACCACCCGCTGTATCCGGCGGGGGAGTTCTATGGCGAATTCGCAACCTACGATGTCACATTTGATGTTGCCGAAGACCAGGTTGTTGGATCCACGGGCGTGCCGGTGGAAGGAGATCCAGGCTGGGAGCGCGCCAAGGCAGATCCCACACTCCAGATCGACTACCAGCGCGATTGGTACACCTCCCTCCTCCCCCCTCCCTGGGGAGGAGGGAGGAGGGAGGAGGGAGGAGGAGGGAGGGGGGCTAGCCTCTAACCACAGCCAGCATAAAGAGATGTCTTTCTTGGATCCGGGCATTTGTACCAAGCCAGTCTGTAAGCCATATCACCTACCGGCGGCTCGGGGACGCCTATTGGGGTGATGTTGTGAAGGAACCTGTGCGCATGTTTCAGCTCCGCTCCCTGCCCGACCAGGGTTACACGATGATAGAGGTGGTGACCACGCTGGTGGTGGCCGGAATCCTCACGACCGTGGGGATCGTGGCCGTGAGGCCCGCTGTGCAGCACGCCAAGGTACGCGCTGCGGCAAACGTCGTGGCAGGCGACCTTCAGTATGCCCAGGTTCTGGCAGTGCGGGAGCGTCGTCCAATCTCCGTGGTGGTCGATTCCGCCGGCATGCAGCTCGTGATTCGTGATCGCGACCTGGTCACCAAAGTGTATCGCACGAGGGTGCTGGGACCCGGGACCGACTTCTCACTCGACCAGCTATCGGTGACCGGCGGATCCATCCAGTTGTTCCCGAACGGCGTTGCCGGATCGACTATCACTGTTACGCTTGGATTGAACGGGTTTGAGCGCCGTGTCAGACTGACTCGGGCGGGACAAATCTGAATCATTCGAACGCCTTAGCAGCGTCCCACCGAACGCGTTCACTGTGAACAGCAAGGGTATTTCGCTCATCGAGATAATGGTCGCTCTCACTATTCTGAGCACCGTGCTCGTGGCGTTGGGCGGCCTCATGTTTCAGGTAGGGCGGCATACCCGCATGTCGGCTCGGGAGACCTATCAGGCAGCGGCGATTCAGCAAGCAGCGGCCTACATACAGGCCCTGCCTTGGGACGCCGTCGACGGTGCGGCCGGATGCAAGACGGACTCGACCGGACTGCTGGAATACAACCAGTGCATCGCGGTTGCAGACTCGGGCAACTTCAAGCTCGTGACCCTCATCGTCTCGCCGACAGGGATATTTGTCGGTAGACCGGACACCGTCACGCTGTATCGACACAAACCACGTGGAGTATCGCTGCTCAGATGACGCGCAATACGCGGGGTTTCACGCTTACCGAGCTGCTCGTCGCCACGGTCGTGATGAGCATCCTTGGCCTGGCGTTGACGCGCATCCTCATCGGCGACTCGCGTTTCGTGAGCAAGGTGGAGGCGATGATGGATGCGCGGCAGGTTGCGCGAGCCGCGATGAACACGATGGGAGTGGAACTCCAGATGGTCTCCCAGGGCGGACTGACCGCCGCGTCACGTACCCGGGTCCGTGCACGTGTGCCCTACGCGTTCGGGATTCTGTGTGATCGACTTTGGACCGGCGACCGCTGGATCCGGTATGCCGTCCTCGTTCCCACCGACTCGTTGATGTACGCCAATGCAACGGCCAACGGTATGGCATGGCGCAACGCTTCCGGCGACTACACGTTCCATGACCGCAATCCTCGCGTGAGGGCCGGAAACCCTGCGCGTATGACCCTCTGCGCGAGCGAGGGTATCCGGACCAACCTGCCCAAGAGCCAATTCATCCGGATGCGGATCTCCAACGACACGCTGACGGCCGGTGACGTGTTCTACCTGTACGAAAACGTTCGCTATCGTTTCTGGACATCGGTGGCAGTGCCGGGACGCATCGGGTTGTGGCGGAGAGGGGAAGAACTCATGAGTCCATTTGATCCAGCCTCCGGGTTCCGTTTCTTCGTGGCGGCCGAGGACACGTCGCTGATCGCGCCGCCTGCGGACCTCTCTCAGATAACCGGTCTGGAATTGCGCCTCGTGGGCGCCAGCGAGGTCACTCCCCAGGGAAGCCCGGCGCCACCGTCGTTCGAGATCAAAACACGGGTCAACTTCCTCAATCGGCGATAGCAGTGGCGATGAACGAACGAGGCTTCGCACTCCCCATCACCCTCTTCTTGATCGCGATCTTGACGCTGATGTTGGGATCGGCGTTCACCAGGGCGGCCACGGAAAACCAGATCGCAGGCAGCAGCAAAGCAACCGTCGACGCCTTGTTCGTCGCCCAGGCCGGTCTGCATAAGTATCTCGGCCAGGATTTCACGGACCTCGACTCCCCTCGGCCACTGTCCGGGGACTCCGTGCGTCTGGACGTGCCGGGAGGGTGGGCGTGGGTTGTCCCAGATGTCATCCAGACGCCCGCCGACACCATGGACAACTTCCGCTACATCATTCGATCGACGGGCTACGTCGTGGACCCAAACGACGAATCTACCCCACTGGCAAGCCGCACCGTGGCGCAGTTCGCTGACTGGCAGCACGCTTGGCTCGACGCGCCGCGCGCCGCGCTCATCGCGGCCAACGGCCTCGAAATCGAGTCGGACAACGTCGAGCTGAACGGGCAGGATCAATCCAATCCACTCTGCGCTGGTGATCCGCTGTTGCCAGCCGGCTTTGGTGCTCGGCTGCCGGCCAGCAGTTACAATACGGACCTCGACGACGCCGATTTCACGGGGTCGCCGGACTCATTGGAACTCGGCACCCGGGAGAGCGTCGCCCAACTCGTCAACATCGATTGGGAGGCGATCCGGGCGGGCGGGTTCATCCCTGACTACACCTCCCCGCAAAACGGGCTCACGGGCGACTTCCCATCTCAGTTGGTCGCCGGCAACTACTCGGAGAGCATCGACCATTTCGAGGGGGAAGGGCTGTTGATCGTGACGGGCGACCTCGAGGTCGTCGAAGACAGGGACCATTGGTCTTGGCGGGGCGTCATCCTAGTGGGGGGAGAGGCCAGCATCGAAGCCGATCACGTGTATATCAATGGCACTATCATATCGGGTCTCAACTACCTCACGGGTGACTCGCCCACGAATGATGACAGCGATTTCAGAGGCGATCATGAGTTCCTCCTTCGCTTCGACTCGTGCAACATCCGAAAAAGCCTGAGGTTCCTGAGAGGATTCGTGCCGCTCGAAAACACGTGGATCGACAACTGGGCCACGTTCTGATCCTCGACGTGAGGAGCCCCCGGTACATTGAGCCCGGGTGGTGCCCTTAAGTACATTCCCATCACTGCTGTCCGAACCCAGTAGCGCAGGCGCTCCGGCCAAGCACCTCACCTTTGTCATAACTGTGGAGTCGAACATGACGGCGCCTTCCCTCTCTGCCATTCCGCCACTCACCACGCTCACCGAAGACGAGATCATGTTCCGGGACGCAGTCCGGGATTTTGCCCAATCCGAAGTCGGCCCCTTGGTCGATAAGATGGAGCGCGCCGCCGAGTTCGATCGCAGTCTCATTCCCAAGTTCGCCGAACTCGGACTGATGGGTATCGACGTGCCCATGGAGTTAGGTGGTGCCGGCGGATCGTTCTTCATGGCGATCTTGGCCGTGGAAGAGCTTGCCGCCGTCGATGCCTCGACATCCGTCCTGGTGGACGTGCAAAACACTCTTGTGAACCTTCCCTTGATGGATTGGGGTGACGAATCCATCAAGCAGCGCTTCCTCCCCCGACTGGCCGGAGGCACGGTTGGTGCGTACGCCCTCTCAGAGGCCGGATCCGGATCCGATGCGTTTGCGCTCCGCACCCGCGCCGAAAGGGACGGCGACGATTGGATCCTGAACGGCACGAAACTCTGGATCACCAACGGCGCCGAGGCGGAGATATACGTGGTCTTCGCCTCAATCGACCTATCCAAAGGCTACAAGGGCATCACAGCATTCATCGTAGAACGGGGCTTCGAAGGATTCAGCGTCGGTAAGAAGGAAGACAAACTCGGCATCCGCGCGTCGAGCACGACGGAGTTGATTCTGGAGAACTGCCGCGTGCCGGGCGCCAACGTCCTCGGCGAGCTAGGCAAAGGATATAAGGTGGCTATCGAGACGCTCAACGGCGGCCGCATAGGGATCGGAGCACAGATGCTCGGCGTGACCCGCGGTGCGTTGAATGCCGCGCTGAAACATGTCCAAGAACGCAAGCAGTTCAATCAGTTGTTGGCCGAGTTCCAGGGCATCCAATTCCAGCTCGCCCAGGCAGCAACGGAACTGGAGGCCGCCCGCCTGATGGTGTACAACGCCGCCAGGCTGCGCGACGCCCACGAGAGCTACACCAAGCAAGCAGCGATGGCCAAGCTGTTTTCGTCCCAAGTCGCAGAGCGGGTAACGAGTCTGTGCGTGGAACTGCTGGGAGGGTACGGATATACCAAGGAATACCCTGTAGAGAAGTATTATCGCGACGCCAAGATCGGGACGATTTACGAAGGTACCAGCAACATGCACTTGGCCACGATAGCGAAGATTGTCCTACAAGAGGGAGAGATCGGGAAGTAGGGCTTCGGACCGTCCGCTCTGGCCGTTCCCGTGTCTGTATGCCATAATCCCACGGCCCCAACCACCGGGGAGAGCAATGCCGCAAGATGATCCAGGGCGCCCGAACGCCACGGAAGCACCGTACGTTCCGGCTTCCACCTCGCTGCCCGAAATCACCGTCAAGGCGGTTGTCCTGGGGGTACTGCTATCCATAACCTTGGCTGGGGCGAACGCCTACCTCGGGCTCTTTGCAGGCATGACGGTATCGGCGTCCATCCCGGCGGCCGTCATCTCGATGGCCATCCTGCGGTTGTTCCGTGAGTCCAACATTCTCGAGAACAACATCGTGCAAACCGCCGCCTCGGCTGGGGAAAGCCTCGCGGCGGGCGTGATCTTCACGATCCCGGCCATGATCATTCTAGGGGCATGGACCGAATTCAATTATCTGGAGACAACGCTCATCGCCGCATTGGGTGGTACGATGGGTGTGCTGTTTACCATCCCGCTGCGACGCGCTCTGATCGTCGACACGCCGCTTCGCTTCCCCGAGGGCGTTGCCACAGCCGAAGTGCTGAAGGTGGGCGACACCGGGGGGGCGGGCATCAAATACATCGTGTGGGCTTCGCTCATCGGTGCTGCGTTCAAGTTCGGCGACACCGGACTCAAGCTTTGGGGTGGCGTTTTCGAGAAGGCGCGGTACGTGGGCGGGTCGATCGCCTATTTCGGAACGAATCTCTCTCCTGCCCTGGTGGGTGTCGGGTACATCGTAGGCCTCAACATTGCGGTGTTGATCTTCATCGGCGGCGCCTTGAACTGGTTGGTGGCGATTCCCATCCTCGCCGTCATGCAGGGCATACCGGCAGAGGCCGCCAACGCCGCAGAGGCCGCCGGCCTGCTCTGGTCCACACAAACGCGCTATCTCGGTGTGGGCGCGATGGTGGTGGGCGGATTCTGGGCGTTGATCTCGGTACGCAAGAGCTTGCTACGCGGCATCTCCGCCGGCGTGGAGGCCTACCGTCGGACGCGAGATGGCACCGCCGGCGCCGTTGAGCGGACCGAGCGAGACGCGCCGATGCAGTGGGTGGGCATCGCTCTCGTTGTTTCGGTGATTCCGCTCGTGGTATTGTTCGTCTTCTTCACCCACAACATAGGCGTGAGCCTCCTCATGGCGGCCGTGATGTTGGTCGCGGGATTTCTCTTCGCCGCGGTTGCTGCATACATGGCCGGACTCGTCGGTTCCTCCAACAACCCCATCTCCGGTGTTACGATCGCCACTATCCTCACCTCTTCTCTGCTGCTCGTGCTGTTGCTCGGCACGCAGAGCTTGATCGGCCCGGCGGCGGCCATCTTGATCGGTGCGACGGTGGCGTGCGCCGCCGCGATTGCCGGCGACAACATGCAGGACCTAAAGGCGGGACGCATCGTCGGGGCCACTCCGTACAAGCAGCAGATCATGCAGCTCGTAGGAGTGATAGCGGCAGCTATGGTGATAGCGCCTGTGCTGACGCTCTTGCTCAAGGCCTACGGTATCGGCATCCCAACCGCCGGGCATCCCAACCCCCTCGCCGCACCACAGGCCACCCTAATGGCGGCCGTAGCAGAGGGCGTATTTCGTGGAGGGCTTCCATGGGGCATCATCGGCGTCGGCATGCTGGGGGCCGTGGGCGTCATCATGTTGGACGAGACCCTCAAAGCTCGGGAAAGCAGCTTCCGCACACCGGTACTCGCTGTCGCCGTTGGCGTCTATCTCCCGTTTCAGCTGTCGGTGGCAATCTTCATAGGTGGGTTGATTGCTTGGGCGGTCAAGCGACATCAAAAACAGGCGGCGGCCGTGGCACCTGCTGATCAACAGGCTACGCTGAAGCATGCGGCCGACACCGGTGATCGACACGGGCTGCTCTTTGCTGCCGGCGCGATCACCGGCGAAGCGTTAGTCGGCATTCTGCTGGCGATCCCCATCGTCGTGGCCGGCAACGCCAACGTCTTGGCGTTCTGGGGTGACCACACCGATCTGAATTATCCCGGCATTATTCTGCTGGCCTTGGTCTTGTTCATGATGTACCGCGTTGCCAGTGGACCGACGCGCGAAGTCACGGGACGGTGATTCCCGGGGGACATGTCTCCGCCATGAAAATGCAGCGCTGTTTCAGTGGACGGTGGCCTGGGAGAGCAACTCGCGCAGGTCGGCCTCGGGCAACGTGTCCAGGCCGCCCTGCTTGTCAGGAGAGTAACCCAAGTAGCTTCGCGGGCGGCGGCGGTTGAGACAGGAAAATTGCAGGATCGGCCTGTGTACCTTGGGATTGAGATATTCCGATGTGCCACCGTGGCTGATCAATTCAACGCGCCACCGAGAGCCGTCAACGTCATCAAATTCGCGCATGCTTCGACGGACCATTGAAAGCATTCATTTGAATTAGCCAAAGAATCCGCAAGCGGTCGGAGAAACAATAATACCATTCCGCAAGCCCTGTGGATTTCGCGGCTATTTGAAGTTTCCCGTTGCCGCGTTGACAGTTCGCTGAGAAGAGGCTGTTACCTTCGACCATCACTAACCTGAAGCCATTATGAACGATAAATCGTTGGCTTTTCTCGAAAAACTGCTCGATACTCCCGGGCCCTCGGGATTCGAGACCGCAGCGGCTCGGATTTGGCGGTCCGAGGCCGAAGGATTCGCTCAGGAAGTTTCGGCTGACGTCAAGGGCAACTCGCAGGCGGCGATCAATCCGGGTGGATCTCCCCGCGTGATGCTTGCAGGGCACATCGATGAGATAGGGCTCATGATCGTCCACATTGACGACGACGGCTTTCTCTTCTTTTCTACCATCGGTGGATGGGACTCTCAGGTTCTGGTAGGACAGCGTGTTATCATTGCGGCCGGTGACGGTCCGGTTACCGGGGTGATAGGAAAGAAAGCGATCCATCTCATAAAGAAAGAGGATCGAGACAAAGCTTCGAAGATCACCGATCTGTGGATCGACATCGGTGCGAAATCCAAAACTGACGCACTGTCTCGTGTTCGCGTGGGCGACCCAGCCGTACTCAACGCGCCCATGGAAAAGTTTCCCAGCGGACGCATCGCATCGCGCAGCATCGACAACCGTATCGGCGCTTTCGTGGTGCTCGAGGCGCTCCGCCTCCTCGCCGACGATCCGCCAAGTGCGGCGGTGTATGCCGTTGCCACGGCGCAGGAGGAAATATCCTGGACGGGCGGTGGCGCCCGCACCAGCGCAACTTCGCTGGAGCCATCGGTCGCCTTGGTAGTCGATGTCACGCACGCCACTGACCATCCCGACGTCGAGAAGAAACAATTCGGTGACTTCAAGCTCGGTGGCGGCCCGGTGTTGTCCCGCGGATCCGCGGTCAACGAGGCGGTGTTCGAACTGCTCGTAAAGACCGCGGAAGAGGAAAAGATTCCGCACACGATCGCCGCCGCCCCGGGCTACACGGGGACCGACGCAGATTCCATCCACACGGCACATCGAGGCATTGCGACCGGGCTCGTATCGGTAGCCAATCGCTACATGCACAGCCCCAACGAGATGGTGGATCTGGAAGACTTGGAGAACGCCGCAAAGCTCATGGCGGGATTCGCGAGGCGGGTGACAGCGGAGACCGACTTCGTGCCCCAATAGGGAGTCGGAAGCAGGTAGTAGCACGAGGCCATCGCGACACACGCCGCGCTCGGAGTGAATGGCCACGGAAACTACGGAAACTACGGACCCCAACCCAACCCTTAAAAAACTTCTTTTTCCCCTTCACGCCCACACCTTTTCAGGCGGGAGGGGGGCAACACAACTTCCGGGGCGGGGCTGAGGGGGTCCGTGCTTTCCGTGTTTTCCGTGGCTCATCCGGGGTGGGGTGGAAGGGCCGAGAATCGTCTCCTCAATCACCTGCCCCGAAATTCCCGGAAGAACTGAAAAAAGCGATTATCTTTCAGTATTCTCATACTGAAAACACCATCTGATGTTATACGTGCGATCCCGAATCCTCATCGCATCCATCCTTGCCGCGCAGGCCGTCGGAGCGGCCACGGTGACGGCCCAGAGTGCCGGCACGTCTGCGGAGCGCATCCTTGCACACATCACGTTCTTGGCCGACGACGCCAGAGAGGGACGAGGCGTGGGCACGGCGGGGCTGGATTCCGCCGCCCAGTACAT
>JADFIT010000129.1 GCA_022566515.1 Gemmatimonadota bacterium | reverse complement strand
GTCGATGCAGCCGTTCGGCAACTGACCGTCCTTTTCGAAACGTCGCACAACATCGCCAAGCACTTGATCGCCTCCTTGCGGGTGGCGATCGGCCAAGAGCAAAGCGGAGGCCTTTGAGATCCTGGCGGAACAGGGCTCCTGCCCGCCGAGATCTGTGACGCGTTTCGTGAGGCATCGCGATTCCGGAATCTGGTCACGTTGGGCGTCCTACATCCGGACCGGTCATGGTGAGAACAAGGAACTCAAACAACTTATCCGCCGGGAAGGGATCGCCTACGCTCAGAACAATTTCAGATTCGCTCTGCTTGAATCGAGGTCCATGAGAACCGATGACGACACGATCTTTGAGCGGGAGACGTATTGGAAAGAGGTTCTGTTGACTCGGGGTGAGTTTGGATACAATAAGAACTAACAGAGGAAGTCATGTGGGCCGAAAGCGAAAGGCGAAGCAGCGCCCCCCAACGGCGTCCAGATTATCGGAATAGGAATTTGCTTTCCCCTGTCCGAAGTATGTCCCGTGGTCTTGGTGGTGTCGAGCCGCCCGGATGAGACTTCCGATGCACCCGTTGCCCCCGGCCGGGTTGACACCGGGCACATCAGCAAGGAATATCTCTGACCATGCCCCAGAACTCGAGCGATAGTTTCCCGCACCCCCACCCCCTTCGGCACAAGGCGGTTTTCCCCTACTGCACCTGTACGGGGGCGGGGGCGGCCACGATCCCCCACCCAGCCCAACTACCCACTCCATGAACACACCTTCCGGCGATTTTCCCACCTCGCGACGCAAGAGCCTGATGGCCTTCTTGGTGACGGCGTTTGTGTTGCAGACGTTCCTCGTGTACAGCGACGACACGGGCAGGCTCCTGCCTCCCCTGTCGGAGAAGGCGCTCGAGGGCCGGGCGGTCTGGCTCAGCAACAACTGCCAGGCGTGCCATCAGTTCTATGGCATGGGCGGCTTCTTGGGCCCAGACCTCACCAATGCCGCCGCCCGGCTCGATCGGGCCCGGCTCGACGAGGTGCTCACCAACGGTGTGGCGCAGATGCCGGCCTTCCACCTGAGCGACACCGAAATCAGCGGGATCGAGGCATATCTGCGGGAGATGGACGGCACGGGTATCGGTCAGGCCAGGGCCCCGCTGCCGGATCTCCCGGCGTTCCGCGGGGCAATCCGTGATGCCATCGACGGAGGCAAGATGCCGGCGGAGGCGTCGAAGGGCGGGGAGGGGTTCTTGTCGGGCGCGTGCACCGGGTGCCACGCAGCGCTTGCGCCGCGCCGCATCGGCGCATACTTAGCACCGGATCTCTCGAGCGCCGTCAATGACCTGAGCGATGACGAAATCCTCACCGTGCTAGAGGTGGGTCGACCGGCTCTGGGGATGCCACCGGCGGGATTCAGCGCCTCACAACGGGGCGCAATGCTGGCCTTTCTGCGCTGGTTAGCCGCTAACCGCACACAACTACAGGAACGTACCCGTGGGGGAGACTCCGAGGGCATTCCGTGGTGGGAGTTCCGCTGATGGTCAGTGACCGCGATCGGATTGTCGCACTGCATCTGGGCCTCGCCCTGCTGGCTCTTGGGCTCGCGATCGTGTTCGGCGCGATGAGTGTGTTGCACTATCTGCCCTCCGCCTCCGTGGCCTTGCAGTCGCTCGGCCTGGGGCTCGCCCAGCTACGACCACTCCACACGACGTTTGCACACACGTGGATCTACGCCGCCAACATCGCGCTCATATATTCGTTCCTCGCCTTGCAGCGGCCGGACGGGTTGGATGATGCCGATCGCAAGCGTTTTGTGTTTCACACCGCTTGTTGGGTGGTCGGTGGTGGTGGGGTCTTAGTGACGTTGTTGCTAGGCGTGACGTCGGGGCGCGAGTATCTCGGGTTTCACCCGGCGTTTTCGGCCATGTTCTTTTCAGGGTGGGTAGTGTTTGCGTTCACCTTTTTCAAGTACGTCGCCAAAGGCTTCTGGCGGCGTCCGGTGTACGTCTACATGTGGACCATCGGCGTCTTGTACTTCATGTACACATTCATCGAGGCCCACGCATACATGCTCCCGTTCGTGCACCAATATCCGGTCGTCGATTTACAGATTCAGTGGAAGGCATCGGGAACCCTTATTGGGTCGTTCAACCTCCTGGTGTATGGCTCATTGATCTATTTGGCCGAACGTCTTTCGGGTGACGAGTCGTACGGACAATCGCGCATAGCCTTCTGGTTGTTCGGTGTGGGATGCTTGAATTCATTCACGAATTTCGGTCATCATACCTATCACGTGCCGCAGACGCACGTCGTCAAATGGATCGCGTTCGTCGTAAGCATGGCCGAAATCATCATCGTGCTGCGTGTGCTGAGCGACATCGTGAAGATGCGGGGCGTGAAGAACGAGGGTCCGTCGTATTCGGCTACGACCGGATTCATCAAATCGGCTCGGTGGTGGACTTTTGCGATGGTGTTTGGCGGCGTCATTATTGCGGTACCCTCGTGGAACTCGATTATCCACGGCACGCATGTGGTGGTCGGTCACGCCATGGGAGCCGAGTTGGGAATCGACGGCATGGTGCTCTTTGGTGTCGTGACCTATCTCGTGATGACGCTCTATCCGGAAGCCGGAGCTGTTCGAGAGCGAATCAACGGTCAGGCGATGCGTGGCGTGATCGTGATGCTCAACCTTTCCGCGGCGGCGCTGGTGTCGTGGCTGATGGTTTCGGGCACGGCTACTGGGTTACTGCGCTATTACCAACGTCCGGTCCCTCCGTGGCTGTCCAGCGGGCATTGGGTTTTCGTCATCGCAGGATTCCTCTTGGCGGTTTCCCTCATCGCGCTCCTGTCGAGATGGGTTCCCCTCCTGTTCGGGATGGCCCGGCGCAGGGCGGCGGACGCGGCCTAAGCCGGCTTGCGGGCCCGGACGAAGGCAGAGCAGAGGCGACCCTCCGCCAGCCAGCCGTCCTGTACCTCCACGCCGAAATCGTGGCCGAGATCGCGCAGCTCCTGGTCCCCGAAGGTGCGGGTGATCTCCACATCGATGTCGGCAAAACCTGCGGTGGCGAGCTTCCTTCGGTAATCATCTTCGTGCAAGGCGCCGGCGATGCAACCACTCCACGCCTCGACGTCGTGGCGGACCTCTTCCGGAATCAGCCCCTGAAACACCATGTCGGACACGGCGAAGCGTCCGCCGGGTCGCAAGACGCGGAATGCTTCCTTCAGCACGAGATCCTTGTCGGTCGACAGGTTGATCACGCAGTTGGAGATCACCACATCCACGCTCTCATCGGGCAGGGGCACCTCCTCGATGGTGCCTTTGAGAAACTCGGCGTTTGTGATGCCCGCCTCCCGTTGGTTGCGACGGGCCAGGTCGAGCATCTCGTCGGTCATGTCGAGGCCGTAGGCCTTTCCCGTCGGACCGACGCGGCGGGCCGACAACAGAACGTCGATCCCACCTCCCGAGCCGAGGTCGAGCACCACCTCGCCCGCTTCGAGCTTGGCCAACGCCGTGGGATTGCCACAGCCCAGCGACGCCAGCGAGGCAGCCTCCGGTAGCTCAGAGACTTCATCGATCGTATAGAGTTCGCGGGAGATGACGTCCTTATCGTCGGTCCCACAACAACTTGCCGGCTTCGCTTCCGCCGCCCGCCGCGCCGCGGAAGCATACCGCTGGCGAACCGCTTCGCGAATGGCTGCTTCGTCCTTCATATCCCTCTCCAGTAGAATCTTCCTTCGTTTTTGGCGCTTCCGGAAAATGTGTGGGTGTCGGAGATTGGCGGTCGTGTTGATCTCCTGCACGAACCGCTCGGCCTCAATCACGGCGGCGAGTTTGGGCCGTAACACTTTCACCGCAACTTTGCGCTTGTGCTTGAGGTTCTCCGCAAGATGGGGCCTAAGATACGGACTGACGCTAGGTACCGCGAGAAGGCATCGCTGTTGCCCGGTGGGCTAAAGCCCGGGCTCGGCCCCTACCGAATATTGAATATCGAATATCCAACAGGGAATATCGAACTGCCCACCACCACTTCAATATTCCTTGTTCAATATTCAATATTCGATATTCAGCAGAGACACCCGCGCGGCCGAGCCCGCGTTTCAACGCACCGGGCACGACGGCGACTGAAGATTCGAGAATGTAGAGGGCGGCGGGCAAATATTTCCCGCGGGTTTCAGCCTGGTCACACGCCGGGCACCGCAGCGTGTTTCCCGCGCGCCAGACCCACGACGATGTGGATTTCACTCGCGTGCAGCCGGAGATCCACCACTTCAACCTGCCGCGGGGAACCAATTCCAAGAATCTGGGCATAGAGGTCTTTGTCTCCCATGCCCCACAACCCACACCGGGGCTGCTATCTTACCCATCGGAACCCCGGAAGAGCCTCGTTTTTCTCGAGACTTTTCAGCCCGACAGCTCAACGATGCAGCACTTGCCACCGCCGGCCTCGAGGCGCGCACAGTACTAGGGCAGAATTGGCGGTACCAAGCCCTCTTCCTGACGATTCAGCCCTGGCAGGGTGGCCAAGTCATCAGTCGACCAGCTTGCAACCGGCGTGAGCTGAGCCACCAAGCCAAGGTCTCAGTCACCAGTTCCCAGGTCGGTGTAGATCGTGTCGGTCAGGAGTTCGGTCTCCCTTGTCTCGTGGGCGCGCAGTTGCCCACAGATCGTCGTAACTTCGCGCCGGATGGTCGCAAGGGGCCCATTGAGACAAAACAGGGCATTCGCGATGACACCGTCCAGGGTACTCAAGATGATCTTGTGCTCGTTGAACAGCTCGTCGAGAACCCTGGCATGATGTGGAGCGGGTTCGGCGATCATCGCCGGGAATCCGTCGGGAGCTTCCTCCTGTGCGAAGTGCTCGTCCAGGGAAATCCGCAGCTCCTGGAGCAGCGGAACCATCGTGCGGAGGTCAGTGGTCTTGTCGAGCAGGTCCAACGACTGCTTGATGCGCCGGTGTTCCTCGATGACCTGGTCACCGGCGTTTTGGGCGGATTGCTCAACGTGGGAAGGCTTCTTGGCCATCGTGGGCCTCCACTGTGGTGATGGTTTCCCGGACAGATTCTCCTGCAGTTTCATGCTGTGGGGGTGAAAAAACGGTGAAGACGTAATGAAGACGAACGTCAGAACGGGCGTTTCACCGCGGCGTGCACGTCGTCAAACTCTTCTGCCGCGCCCTCAGGCGGCTCGGTGAACAGGCTGACGCCCACGGTGACGGCGAACCCGGCGGCGAAACCCGGGATCATTTCATACAGGTCGTAAAACCGTTCCTTGAAGACGACGACCCAGACGATCACAGTTAGGAACCCCGCAACCATTCCGGCAATCGCGCCGGCCCGTGTGGTTCTCTTCCAAAACAGCGAACACAGCACAACCGGTGCAAACGCCGAGGCGAGACCCGACCAAGCGAAGAGTACGAACCAGAAGATCGCCCGTACTTCGCCGATGGCCAAGACAAACGCCACCGCACCGATCGCCACGGTGGTGAGCTTTCCGAACAACGAGAGGCGCAGCTCCGAAATGTCAGGCGCGAAGATTTTCTGGATGACGTCACGAACGACG
Source organism: Gemmatimonadota bacterium (assembly GCA_022566515.1). GTDB lineage: Bacteria > Gemmatimonadota > Gemmatimonadetes > Gemmatimonadales > GWC2-71-9 > B3T1B10. The sequence continues at coordinate 4,184 of JADFIT010000129.1, read as the reverse complement.
GCGGACGACGCGAGAATCAGCAGCGAATCCACCGTGGACATCGAGGCGGCCAAGACGATGATCAAGAAGATGCCGGTGAAGATCGGAGGAAAGAGCTCCACGCTCATGACGGGCAGGATGGTCTCGGGATCGGCCAATCCCGGGAAGAGCGAGTGGCCGGCAATTCCTGCAAATACGGCGCCGATATCGAAGAAGATGATACAAACGACTGCAATGAGGCTTCCCTTGACGATTTCCTGGCGGTTGCGTGCCGACATGAACCTCGTGAGAAGCTGCGGCGCGCCGAGAAAGGCGAATCCAATGGCGACGAAGCCGACGGCGCTGATCACTCCGGGGACGGACAGTCCCAGCTCTCCCATGGGTCTCAGGAACGCAGGGTCTTCGGCCAACAGCCCGCTCATCACCGCCGCCCAGCCACCGGCGGCGACAAAGCCCACGATGGGCAGGATGAGCAGGCCGAGGAACATGAGAATGCCCTGGAGCAGGTCGCTGTAGGCCACCGCCTTGAATCCGCCAACGGACGTGTAGTAGAGAATGATGACCGTGCCGATGATGACACCGGTGCCGTAGCCTGTCGCGAGGAACGCATCGAAGGCTTTGCCTATCGCCGTGAGCTGCGCCGCCGTGTAGACCGTCACCATAGTCAGGATGATGATGAGACTGATGAGGCGAAACACGTGCCGGGTGTCGCGAAAACGCGCCTCGAGATAGTCGGGAACGGTGATCGCGTCGTAACGATCGGTGTACTCTTTGAAAGGCAGCGCGACCACAACCCAACTCAATGTCACGCCCAGCACTTCGCCGAGTACGATCCACAGGGCGTGGATGCCCACCAAATACCCCATGCCGGTGAGGCCCAACAGTAGCCATGCGCTCTCTCCGGTGGTGTTCGTGGAGAAAGCAATGACCCACGCCGGGAGTTTCTTTCCCGCTACGTAGTATCCGGCTAGGCTTCTGGATTCACGCCGGCTCCAGAGGCCGATGGCGATCAGGACGAAGCCGTACGCCAGGAGAACCGCGACGATCGTTGGAGACGGCACCTGTTAGCTGTGGGTTGATTGGCGAGGCTCGGAATCCTTTTGTCCGCGTCGCCGTCTACGTAAAAAGATCAGTTCGATCGTGAGTCCTGCACCGATCGCAACTATTAGCAGCAGCCAGGTCGTCCAGGGAAGGCCGAATATCACGCCGCCGCCACGCGGGCGCACGCGCGGCCGAGCCGCTCCAATCCCTCCGCGATTTCGTCTTCGCTAATGAGCATAGACGGCCCCATGCGGATCACGTTCCCGTGCAGCCCGCCGACGCCCAAGAGGAGTCCCTCTTCCTTGGTTGCTTCCAGCAGCAGCTTTCCCTTCTTGGTGCTTGGCTCCTTCGTCTGCGGATCTTCTACCAGCTCCAATGCCTGCATGAGGCCCATGCCGCGCACTTCGCCGATCCATGCGTGTTCTTGTTGCAGCGCTTCGAGTCCCCGTCGGAACTGCTCACCTCTCACCGCCGACCTTCCCGGCGTATCTTCCCTGACCATCACGTCGTTGGTGGCTATGCCCGCCGCCATCGCCACGGGGTTACCGCCGAACGTGGAGATGGTCTTTGCCGTCCAGGCTTCCGCTATCTCATCGCGGGTTATCGTTGCGCCCAGGGGGAACCCGTTGGCGATCGCCTTGGCCATCACCATGATGTCAGGCTCCACATCCCAGTGTTCGATGCCGAACCATTTTCCGCCGGTGCGCCCGAAACCGGCCTGCACCTCGTCGCAAATGAACAGGCCTCCGTAGCTGTGGATGATTTCCGCGGCCCGTTGGAAGTAGCCGGGCGGCGGAACGACGTAACCCCCGACACCCTGAATTGTCTCGGCCATGAACGCGGCAGGTTTCCCACTGGTGGTGGTTTGGATGGCGTCTTCGAGGTCGTCGCCGAACTTGTCGATGCAGCTCTCATCGCACGGCGACTTGAAGGGGCAGCGGTAGGGATACGGCGCCATGACGTGCTTGATTCCCGGAATCGAGGACGGCAGGGGACGCCAGGCGGCATGTGCGGTGAGGTTGGTGGCCAGCATGCTGCGACCCGAGTAGCCGTGTCTGAGGGCAATCACCTCACTCCTGCCGGTGTACATGCACGCCACCATGACCGCGGTTTCCACCGCCTCTGTGCCGCTGTTCGTGAAGAACGACCTGCTCAGCTTTCCCGGAGCTATGGCGGCGAGTCGCTTCGCCATCTCCACTTGGTTCTCGCCAAGGTACAGTGTGGAGATGTGGCCCAAGGTGCCGAGCTGTTCCCGGACGCGTTCCACAACCTCGGGGTGACAGTGCCCCAACGCCGTCGTGAGGATGCCGCTGAAGAAGTCGAGGAACTCATCTCCCTCCGAGTCGATGACCCGGGCTCCGTGCCCCTCCACCAAGACGAGCGGATCGGCGTAATAGGGCGGTGCGCATGGGAACAAGTATTCGCGAAACCCAGCCTTCACCGCTGCGGTATCGGTTGCCGTAGATGCTTTCAAACCTGTCATTGAACCGCTCCCTCTACAATGCTGTTAGTTCTGACATCAATTGCCGCTGTCCGGATCACCAGCGAGAAATCACAACCCGCTTGTCAGTATAGAACTCGATCGCGTCGTGGCCCTGCGCCTTGAGATCTCCATAAAATGAGCCTCGTGAGCCTCCGAAGGGAAAGAACGCCATTGGCGCGGCCACTCCGATGTTTACGCCGATCATGCTGATGCCGGCACGGTAGCGGAATTCCCGCGCCGTCCGGCCGCTGCTCGTGAAAATGGAAGTTGCATTGCCGTATCTACTTGCGTGGATCATCGCGAGGGCATCGTCGAGAGATCTCGCCTGGGTGAAGCCCACGACCGGTCCGAAAATCTCTTCACGTCCGATGGTCATGTCCGGGCGGACTTCATCAAACACCGTGGGACCAACCCAGTGCCCTCGTGGGTACGCCTTCACTGAAGCGCCGCGCCCGTCCAAGAGGAGCTTCGCCCCTTCTGCGGCGCCCTGGTCGATGAACTCCCGTACACGGTTCGCGTGCTTCTCCGAAATCAGGGGCCCCATGTCGACGTCTGAGTCGAGGCCGCTCCCGAGTCGGAGAGCGGAAGCCCTGTCCACGATCCGCTCCCGGATCGGTGCGTACGCCTCCCCGATTCCCACGACGACGCTGCCGGCCAGGCATCGCTGTCCGGTCGATCCAAAGACTGAAGACACCACGGCCTCGGTTACGTAGTCGTAGTCTGCGTCGGGAAACACCACCATGTGGTTCTTGGCCCCTCCAAACGCCTGTACTCGCTTTCCCGAGGCGGCTGCCTTCGCATATATCGACCGGGCGACATCACTGGAACCGACGGACGAGATTCCGGCGACGTCCGGATGCTCGATCAGCGCGCTCACCACGTCCCGGTCGCCGTGGACCACGTTGAGCACACCCGGCGGCAGACCGGCCTCCCCGGCCAGCTCGACGATGCGCTGGTGGGTGAGAGGGTCCTGTTCGCTCGGCTTCAACACGAACGTGTTTCCCGTGGCGACGGCGTAGGGCCAGAACCACATGGGAATCATCACGGGAAAGTTGTAGGGAGTAATCCCCGCAAAGACGCCGAGCGGCTGCCGGATCGTTTCGCAGTCGACTCCGGGGGCGACGTCTTCGAGAGTCGTTCCCATCATCAGGGTGGGGATGCCGCAGGCGTGCTCTACGTTCTCGATCCCGCGCCGAATCTCGCCTCGCGATTCGGCCACGGCCTTGCCGTGCTCCCGAGTGAGGTTCTCGGCGAGATCATCGAGATGTTGCTCGAGGAGCCCCTTCAAGCGGAACAAAATCCGGGCCCGTTCGACGGGCGGGGTTTCGCGCCAGCCGGGGAATGCGTTTTGGGCTGCGCCGACGGCGCGGTCCACATCCGCAGCGGTGGAGAGAGGGACGTGGCGTATCACCTCGCCGGTAGCAGGGTCCTCCACAGGCAGGGACCGGGTTCCCGATGAGGCAACCCACTCTCCTCCTATATAGTTGAATATCGGACGAACGGTGGATGCCCTTGTCAGTGTGGCCATGCTTGCTCCTGGTCGCACTCTTAGAGATGGAGGGCGGTTCCGAGGTTGTCAAACCCGGGAATGGTCGAGCTGCCGGTGGAGTGGATTCTAGACGACGCCGTGTATGTGAACCCTCGGGGCGCCAGTTACAGCCCGCCTAGGGATGTGCTCCAG
>JADFIT010000128.1 GCA_022566515.1 Gemmatimonadota bacterium | reverse complement strand
GCTGGAACTGCTTTCGGACGGTCGATTCGATGCCGTGAAAATACGGCTGGGGCGGGCCACCCTGCGGGAGGACGGCTGGATGCCCACCTGGGCGGCCGGGATTATGTGGCGGGGCCGTCCTTCACGATGGGGGATATTCCCCTGGGAGCGTCTGTCTACCGTTGGTACGCCCTGGAAATCGAGAGGCCCGTGCTGCCTCACCTGGAATCCTGGTACGGGCGATTGCGCTCCCGCGAGCCATTCCGCACCCACGTAATGCAGCCCCTGACCTGAGGCTACCGGATTTGAATTCCCGGTACGGGGAAATTCCGGCGGTAGCGACAGGCGGTGGCCGTGGGTTGGGATTATCACGGAAAAATGAGTGGAAAGGAGAGTGCATCATGGCATCATCCCGCTCCCGGTTGGGATTGCTGTTGCCCAATCAAGGCGTCGTATTCGGCGCCATCACCGTCCGCGAAATTCTGGAATTGGCAGTGGCGGCCGACGAATCCGGGGTCTTCGATTCCCTATTCGTGGGCGACAATTTGCTGGCCAAACCGCGCTTGGAATCCGTCACCACCCTGTCCGCGCTTGCGGCGAAAACCAACCGGGTGCGCCTGGGAACGGCCTGCATGGCCAGCTTTCCGCTCCGCAATCCTATCTTGCTGGCGGCCCAGTGGAGCGCCCTGGATAACCTGGCCGAGGGCCGAACGGTCTTGGTGGCCTGCATCGGCGGGGGCGGGGGCGGCGGCTCGGTCTGCCCCTGTGCCGTCCCACCACCTGAAACGACACATCCCAGAAGCCACAGAGCACTTAGGCGGAACGGTGAATGACGCATGACTGATCTTACCCTTTTCTATGTAAGGACCACCGGTTTCGGCCGGATGGCGGAAACCGGAAGCTATTTCCAGGTCAGAGGGGTGACAACCTGCCCCTGCCCCCGCCCCCCACCTTAGTTATAGGTCAAAGACCCCACTCACAGTTCCCCTTCCTTGACCGCCAACCTTGAGGGTTGTTCGGAACCCGACCGAACTACTGGTTGCCAGGGCAGCTCGGCCCTATTTTCGGTTCGAGCGGAACCACTTGCAAGGAGTGATCGCACATGATGTCTGGCCGCCTTCTCACCCTGATCCTGATGGCCGCGCTGGCTGCCCCGGGCTGCGCGCCGAGCGACGACGGCGACTCGGGAGCAGAGCTACCGGCTGCGGGCACCGACATGACACCCACGGTCGTCATAGAGACCACGCAGGGCCGGATCGTCGTGGAACTCAACCGGGAAAGAGCCCCGGAAAGCGTGGATAATTTCCTGCGGTACGTCGGGGGAGGGTTCTACGACGGTCTCTCCTTCCACCGGGTCCAGCCGAACGTGATCCAGACCGGCCTCTACACAGCCGACCGCAGGGCACGCTCTGCTGCCGACGCGTTTCCTGTCATCAACGAAGCCGACAACGGCCTGAAGAACGTGCGTGGCGCAATAGCCATGGCCCGCACCGCCGATCCTCACAGCGCCACGAGTCAGTTCTTCATCAACGTGTTGGACAACCCGGGATATGACTTCAAGGAAAAAACTGTCAGCGGCTGGGGCTATGCCGTGTTCGGACATGTCACCGAGGGACTGGACGTCCTCGACGCAATCACAGCAGTGCCCACGAGAATGCAAGGAACTTTTCCGGCCCCTATCGATCCGATCGTCATGGAGCGGGTGTATGTCGCGGACCGGGGCGGGAACTGAACTGGTGAAGCTACGACCTCTCGCCCCTCCGTTGGTCTTTTGCGCCATGCTCGCCGCTTGCGGCGGCGGCGCCCCACCCCGGCCGGAACCGACACCCCTGCCAACCGCACCACCCCCAGCTCCCCCGCCACGCGTGAATCTCACTCCACTCTGCCGGGGCATTCCCGATACGTACGCCTGCGGCCGGGTGATCGAGCGTTACCAAATACGCCGGGCACCCCGTTTCGTTTCCAGAAACGGTGACACGCTAACCGTGCGTCTCGGCGGGAGCCTGCTCGAGAGTTTCGTGAACAAGGACCTGGAGCACGAGAACGGTGTGTCGTACACGTATCGGGAATTCATTCCGGAGATCGAGCATCATCTCGTCCACGCCCACCTCTACGAGGGCACGGGGTATCTGCTGGTCAGCCACACGACGGGAGACATGGTGCGCATACACGCCCCACCGATATTCTCACCGGACGGCAATCGATTTGCCACAGCGTCGGAAGACCTGGAGTCCCGCTACAACCCCAACGAAATCCAGATTTGGCGGATCGGCGAGAGCGCCATCGTCTTGGAGTGGAACCTTGAACCGGCGGGAAACCCGGTCGTGATAGCGCCGGGCGCCTGGGGACCAAAGAACCTGCGATGGATCAGTCCGACCGAGATCCGTGTGCAAAAGGTCACCGTCGATCCCGATACCTTCACGCGAACCGAGGGCGAGGACGTCGTCATCCGACTTGTTCGCGGGCGGTGGCGCGTCATGCTTCGCGAAGAAGGTTACTTCGCTCTCAACGCCCTCGCGGCCCGATTGTAATCCTTGGGCTTGACCCAGAGGATCATTCCGTAGCGTCCCTTGCCAGCCGCCACCGCGTCGGCCGCGATGATGTTGATGCGCTGCGTCGCGAGCTTGCCTATGTGTCGCTGCATCGCCCCAATCGCGTCAGAGCCGGTAATGAGAAACCCTCGCTTTACCTTACTCAACCGCCAGCCGCTCTTCCTCGCCACTCGGCGAAGCGCCCCCATGTCTTCCGGCACCAAATCGAGCTGCGACTTTCCACCCTTCTCCGGAAAACCGGAAAAGGCGAGGAGGTTGACCCCTGCGTCGCTAAGCTCGCTCAAGATCTGCACTCCTTGCCCCGCCCTACTGGGAACCTTCACGTAGCAGTAACTCACCCTTCTGACTCGATCGGCCATGGCGGGCCTCCCTCCGATGTAGGTGATTCCACCCCTCGTCCCCCTGCCACTGTAGGGAAAGTCGTGACACTCGTCAACCAAAGAGGCGCCCAAGCGGCCTGCTACTATAAATATAGTAGAAACTCCCCGTATACCTTTTGGCAGTTGGAAGCATCTTTTACTTGAGGGTCCTGCCGGCGGAGGCGGGACATTGTGCCAAACGTCACAGTATTCAGTAGTTTAGCGTGGCACACTTAACGTGGTGGATTACATTCGCCAAGCGGCCATCAAGGGCTGCTACACACCCAACCAGGCATGGGGCATGCCGAACGAAGCGAATCCCAAGGAGTACAGGCGCGATCTCGACATCGACGCGAGCGACGCGTGGTACCGCGAGCTGTTCGAACACGGCCTCGGCTACCTCTGCACGCACACGCTCGACGGGACACTGCTCACGGTGAACCCGGCGGCGGCCGAGGCACTGGGGTACGGGCCGACCGAGATGGCAGGCCAACCCTTCGAGCGCTTCCTGGCGCCGAGCGTGCGCCATTTCTTCCCGCAGTATCTCGAACGTTTGAGGTCTGAAGAAAGGGCGACCGGCCTGCTGCGAATGCTCACCAAGAGCGGTGAAGAGCTGCTGTGGCTGTTCCGCAACACCGTGGTAGACGAGCAGAACAGCGTTCCATACGTGCTGGGATATGCGCAGGACGTCACCGCTCTGCGCCAGACGATCCAATCCGAGCGTCAGGCTGCGTCCGACTACCGCGCGCTGGTCGAACATGCGGGCTACGGTATTTTCCGCGCCACGATGAGCGGCGACTTTCTCATGGTCAACCCGGCTCTCGTGGACATGCTGGGGTACGAGTCTGCAGAAGAACTCATGACTGTGAACGTGGCTACGGGAGTTTACGCCGACGACGAGGTGCGGGAGCTTCTCGTCGAGCAACACCGGAACGCCGACAGCGTCGAGGAATTCGAGACCAGGTGGAAGACGCGGCAGGGCAAGCTCATTACAGTCTCTGTCAGCGGGCGTCTGGTTCGCGATTCCTTGGGCCGGTCCGAGTGCTATGAGATGTTCGTCAAGGACGTGAGCGAGCAGCGCGCACTCGAGGAGCAACTCCGGCATGCACAGAAGATGGAGTTGGTAGGTCAGCTCACCGGCGGCATGGCGCACGACTTCAACAACCTGCTCACGGTGATATTGGCGAACGCGGCTCTCATCGAGGCCGCGCTGCCTCCGGATGCGGCGGGCACGCGCTCCGATCTGAAGGAACTGGAGGCGGCGGCGCGGCGCGGCGGTGCGATGATCAAGCGCCTCCTGAGCTTCAGCCGCCGGGTTCAGTTCCCGCCCCAGCCGGTGGACATCGGAGAACTGCTGCAGGACCTCGTGATCACCCTGAGGACGCTCCTTCCGGAAACGATTGAAATCCAGGTGGAGAACGACTTGGCCCTCCCCCAGGTTCAAGCCGATCCCGGGGCTGTGGAGCAGATTGTGATCAATCTGGCGACCAATGCGCGAGACGCCATGCCGAACGGTGGCATACTGCGTCTGGAGGCGAGGCACGCGCGGTTGGATGCGTCTCACCGGGCACAGCACGGCTGGGGCAACCCCGGTCAATACGTTCGCCTCTCGGCGACCGACTCCGGCACCGGAATGGATGAGGAGGTGCTGGCGAAGATTTTCGAGCCGTTCTTCACCACGAAGGAGGCTGGGCACGGAACAGGCCTCGGCATGCCGATGGTCTACGGCCTGATGAAGCAACACGGAGGCTTCGTTGACGTGCAGAGCGAACTGGGCAAGGGAACCACGGTGCAGGTTTACTTCCCCGCCAACACTGAGAGGGTAACCCTCCCCATGCCGGCCGAGCAGACGCAAGATGTCACCGGGGGTACGGAGACCATTCTCGTGGTGGAAGACGAGGAGCCCGTCCGACGGGCTGCGCAGCGAGTTCTGGAGCGCTTCGGCTACACGGTGCTGCTGGCTCCCGATGGCAAAAAGGGATTGCAGTTGTACCGGGACAATGAGGATGTGGGGCTCGTGATTTCCGACGTCATGATGCCGAAGATGAACGGGGCCCAGTTCCACCACGCCGTCTGCGAGGACGATCCCGACAGCAAGTTCCTCTTCGTGAGCGGCTACAACGCAGACGAGTTGACGAAGACCGTCGACATGGACCCCACCGTTCCGTTCATGCAGAAGCCATGGACGCCGACGGAGTTTCTCACGCGGGTGCGGGAGCTGTTGGACCAGCCTAAGGGTGGTGCGTAAGGGCAACTGAGGCCCTGGCGGTTGAGGGTCCTGAAATCCAACCCCGGATTCTTTCCTGAATCTGGGTTATCTCATTGTCACTCATCATGTTGACATTTCGTTGACCGAGGCCGTATACGTTAAGGTCCGTCCATCGGTGAGCAACAATGCAGCGTGCGTTCCACCTGCGAGTGTTCGGACCGCCGGCGCTCCTGGACCCTGAGAGCAGGGTTCACAGATTCCGCACGAAAAAGCAGCTGGCGCTGTTGGTGTACCTCTCGATCCACCGAGATTCGCCGGGTGTGTCGCGGGCTCAACTGGTCGATCTGCTCTGGCCCGGCGTTGAGGAAAAGCGGGGGCGTCACTCCCTCTCCCAAGGTCTCTCCGTCATCCGCCACATCCTCGGCGCCGACGCCGTCGTGGCCGTGGGCAACCATCTATCGTTGTCCGCTTCGCTCCGGAGCGACGTGGATATTGTCTGCCGGAACAGCGACACCGATATCGATCTAGGGCACCCACTGCAAGACTTTGAGGATTGCGCCGGCGCCGACTTCGCCCACTGGGTGGATGCCGCTCGGCAGCGCATACTCGCTTCTGCTCGTGCAACTCTGCTGCGTGCCTTTCGCGAGGCTCGGAGCCGTGGTGAAACGAAACTGGTCCACCACCTCGCAACACGGTTGTACTGCGTAGATCCCGTCAACGAGGTGGCCGCTCAGGCGCTCGCCGAACGTTTCTTGCTGGACGGCGACATGGGAGGAGCAAGTCTGTTGCTGCGAGATTTCCTCACTCGGGCTGAGCAGGCTGGGGATGAAAGCAACCACGCCAACATCCGCCGTCTCATCGAGCGAATCGAATCCGGCGCACATCCGGCGACGGACACGCAACCGGCCCCTCGCCAAGAAGAATCGAGAGACGCTTCCGAGTTCCTTGTTGGGAGAGCGAAGGAACTCAGCAGGTTGGAGGCGATGTGGGAGCAGGCAAAGACCGGATCGCTTCATACGTGCCTCATGAGCGGGGTAGCCGGAATCGGGAAGACCGCTCTCATGAGGCGTTTTGCGACCTCGATTGCGGCGCGTGGCCATCTCGTTCTCGTCATCCGTTGCGAGGAAATAGGCAAGGCGGTACCGTTTGCCGCCCTCGCCGATCTCATCGGCGAGTTGAGCAAAGATCCGTCTCTCGGCGGGACTGACCCATACTGGCTGGCGGAGGCGAGCCGAATCGCGCCGGCGCTCAGAGCGAAATACCCGGGGCTCCCGAGCCCCGATCAGGCCCCCGGAGAGTCGGTTCGCCTCCGGGTGGCGGAGGCGCTGTATCGCATGTTGGAGACGGTGGCGGAAGGCTCGCCGCTCCTCATTGCCATAGACGACATTCAGCATCTCGATCAGGCCAGTCGGGACGTGCTTCACATCGTTGCGCGTCGCTTGTCGGAACACCCTGCGATCATTCTCGGAGCGGTTCGGATCGAGGGATTCGATTCCGCCACCTTGTCCGAGCCACCGTCGTCCGGCCTGGGGAAGTGGCACTCGAAGTTGGAGCTTCCGCCGCTGTCGTTGGAGGAGGGGCGTACTCTGGTAGCCAAGCTGACTCAGGACCTGGAGAGCGAGGCGGATTGCACACGAATCAGGGAGCGAATTACGAGGCTTGCCGACGGCAATCCCTATTTCCTCGAAATGCTGATTTCCGATTGGCGTGTTCACCGTGGCGCATCTCTGGCGGCGTCCGAGGCTCACGGGGGTCTGACGGGCACCAAATGGCGACCGCCTGACACTCTGCGACTCACGTTCTCGCGTCATTACGAAGGGCTCCGCTTCAGGGGGCGTCAGGCGCTCGAGTTGCTGGCCGTTGCCGGGCGGGCGATGAACGCGTCCGAGTTGGGAGAGCTGCTCGGCATCGCCAGGGGCAAGGCGAGCCGGATCGTGCTGGAGATCATCGAGCGGGGGGTGCTGCGTCTCGAGGGCGACGCGGTGTCGTTCAAGAACGAGCTGCACCGAGCGTTTGTGTACTACGCGATGGCCGACGAAGCGCGCCGCTACCATCACGGGAGACTCGCCCGGATGCTCATGGCGCACGCGACAGCCTCCAACCCATCCAGCTACCTAGAGGCTTCGCACCATTTCGTAGAGGCGGGCATGGGGAAAGAGGCGATCGACTCTGCGGTGGCGGGAGCCCGGGATGCCGTGAGTCATGGTGCGCCGCAGGAGGCGGAGCGTGCGCTGCGCGAGGCTGTCGAGATTGTCGAGGGGCCGCCGGATGAGGCACTGCTCTTGCTGGCCGAGTCGTTGAACCAGCAGGGTCGTTATCCGGAGGCCGTGGAATGGCTACGCCGGGTTCGACCGGAGCGCACCGCGAAGTCGCTTCTGGCCGCCAAGGCTTCACTCCAGGCCGAGGCGATGGTAAGGGGTCGGTTGGGTGACACAGACGAGATTTCATCGGCCGTTCAGCGCGGGCTCGATGCGGCACGGGGTGCAGAGAACACACTTCAGATGGTCAAGGCTTTGCAGGCGGCGGCCGAGTTGGCCGGGGACTCCGGCGACCTGGAGCGCCTCTTGGAAGCGGAACACGAAGCACAGGCCATTGCCAGGGACGAGACAAACCCAGAGGCGGCCGGTTACGGTCACCTGACAACAGGCTTCTGCCTCTGGGCCCGCGGCCGGTTCGCAGAGGCTTACCGGTTTCTCACCAAGAGTGCTGAGATCTTTGAGCGGATAGGTCACGGTGACCTGGTCAGGGCGTTGAACGGTCGTGCCATGTGCGCATGGGGCGTCGGCGAGATGGCCATCACCATCGACTCGTACGACCGTGCGCTGTTCTTTGCCGAGCGCGCCGGAGACTATCCTGTCGCCAGCAATATTGCGGCCAACACCGCAACCACATTCACGGACCTCGGGGAGTTTGAGGAGGCAACGCGTGTAGTGGAGCGAGCTTTAGCTTTTGACAGGAGAGTACCACACAATCGCTACTCCTCACAAGTCTTCAACAGTCTTGCTGCACTCTACATCGTGCAGCAAGACTTCACATCTGCGGCAGCGGCGCTTCAGCGCGCGCAGCAGACAGAGCTTTCGAGTCATCTCGCGTGTTCACTGTATTCTCGAGCTGACTACTACTTGGCAACACGCATGCCGGAAGAGGCGCTCAAGGCGATTGCCGAAGGCAACGCCATATTCCGAAGAGCGGCTCGGGTCACACCCGTTTTTCAAGGAAACATTCTCCGTTTGAACATGTACCGGGACTGGGTTCTCGGCCACGGGAATGAGGTTCCACCCCTTCCTGCAAAGGATGAAGTCCATCTTTCCCTAGCGGCGTTCGTTGAAGTCACCGCTTTCCGTGAGTGGACCCTGGAGCAGAGCGGTAAACCGATCCTTGACAGGCCAAACGCCGAGGACTTGATAGGGGCCACTGGGCTCGAGGGTTTGAGAATCTTGTTGGAGACGGTGGGTACGCTCTCGTCGGGATGCCATCGAGGGCGGGTGGTGCGCTAGCGGTTCACGCTATGTGCTTCTCGCCTTCCCGTGACAAATGCCTTGCCGATGGCTCCATCTTGGCACGCGACAACCACCTGCGGGGGCGGGGCGCATCGTCCTTGGCCTCTGCTCCGTAATCACCTTCAAACAACGCCCCGGTAGCGACTTCGACCTCGCGATCAGGTGACGGACGCTCTCGCAAAGCCTCGTCGATCACGTCTGCGATACGCTCGTTGGTACAGAAAAGGTCCACCAACGTTGGATCGAACTGACGGCCCACCATCGACTGTAGCTCGGCAAATGCCGCCTCGCGTGAAAGCGCGGATCGGTATGGCCGTGTCGTGGTCATTGCGTCGAACGTGTCGACGACCGCAATGATTCTCGCCGCCAGCGGAATCTCCTGGCCGCTGAGACGGTCTGGGTAGCCTCGCCCACCAAACGCTTCGTGGTGGTGCAGTACCCCCTCCTGCACATATCCCCTGAGACTCGAGACATTGCCGATGAGGTCAGCACCCTTCACGGGGTGCGACTGCATGATACGCACTTCCCTGGACTCGAGCTTGCCCTCCTTGCGAAGGAGCGGGGCAAACTCCTGGTAGATCTTGCCGAGATCGTGCAGTAGGGCCGCGGTGGCGATCTGATCGATCTGCTTGGCGGAGAGTCCCAGCTCCTCCGCCATGATGCGGGCAAAACGGGAGACCCTGGCCGAATGGCCCGACGTATATGGGTCACGGGCTTCGATTCCCTTCACCGTCAGGACGAGCAACTCACGACTAACTTGTTCAAATCGTAGGGCCAGGCCGTAGTTATAACGCAGCAACAGCAACGGCATCACTACCAGGAGGGGACCCCAAAGTGGCAGCTGTACATATAGGAACACGAGAAGCAACGCCACAGGGCTGGCGCCCAGATCCAAAAGTTGATGGCCAGCAGCCAGCCGACCCCAAGCTTCTCGCACTCGCGTTTTCGTACTGAGGGCAATCGCAATGGCCGTGAGGCCTTGGTCGAGCGTGAAGAAGATCAACGCCGCCGCGGCGAACGCCGGGATCGCCGGCGCGAATTCACCCAGCGACGGAACACCCCCGAGCAATACGTAGATGCTCCCGCTGGCGCCAACAGCGATAACCTCCTTGGCGGTATTGAACACCACCTTC
>JADFIT010000127.1 GCA_022566515.1 Gemmatimonadota bacterium | reverse complement strand
GGTGCGTGGTCGTAACTCGAGCCGAAGCTGCCGGCGGCCCGCTGGGTGCTAGGCTCGCCGCCCGCGGTGCCGTTGTGCGCCACTGGCCGGTGGTGCGGATTTTGCCCCCGGCAGACCCGGGGCCGTTGGAGAAAGCCCTCGCGAGCGTAGCACGTTACGACTGGATTGTTTTCTCGAGTCCCCGGGCGGTGGACGCCGTAACCGGTCACGTCGATCGATTTCCGGACGGCTTGCGAGTTGCAGCGGTGGGCGACTCCACGGCCGAATCCCTGCGAGCGGCGAAATGGCCGGTGGAGGTCACGCCGAAGCAGTTTGGTGGGGAGGGTCTGGTGGCGGCGTTCGCGGAGCACGACTTGGCCCATGGCGCCCGCATACTTTTTCCAGCCGGTTCCATCGCCCGCTCGACGATTCCGGACGGTCTCACCGCTTTGGGCGCACAGGTAGACCGTGTGGTCGCGTACGAAACAACTCCATCTACTCTCGATAAGCGGGTTTGTATCGAGGACATCGAGTCCGGCTGTGTCGACGCGGTGACGTTTGCGAGCCCGTCGACCGTTGTCGGACTGCAAAGAGTTCTCGGGAAAGACACCTTCGGACGAATGCTCGAGCGAATTCTCGCGGTTGCCATCGGGCCTACGACCGCCGAAGCGCTCGAACGAACTGGGGTGTCACCAGATGCGGTGGCGCACCCCTCCACTCTCGACGGTTTGGTTGATGCCGTAGTGACTGTCTTCAATGAGGGGAGCAACTGAGGGATGTCGTTTCCGCAAAACCGTCTCAGACGCTTGCGCCGGACGGCGACCTGGCGCCGGATGCTGCGCGAGACCGTTCTGTCGGCGAACGATTTCGTCTATCCGATGTTCGTCGTCCATGGTGACAACATTTCGAACCCGGTTGCCAGTATGCCCGGCGTTGCCCAGCTGTCGGTAGACCGCCTGGTACAGGAAGCAAGCGAGGTGTACGATCTCGGCGTTCCCGCGGTGATTCTCTTCGGCCTTCCAAAGCGCAAGGACCCGAAGGGGAGTGAAGGCTACGATTCCGAGGGCATCGTCGCTCGGGCGATTCGTGCGATCAAGAAGGAGGTGCCCGATCTGCTGGTTTGGGCGGACGTCTGCTTGTGCGAGTACACCGATCACGGACATTGCGGATTGTTGACGGCTTCGGGTGAGGTGGACAACGACACCACCCTTCCGCTCCTCGCTCGAGCGGCACTCGTGTTCGCCCAGGCGGGAGCCGATGCCGTAGCGCCGAGTGACATGATGGACGGCCGCGTAGGGGTGATTCGCCAGTTGCTCGACGACAACAACTTCACACACATTCCCATCGTGTCGTATGCCGCCAAGTACGCGTCGGCGTATTACGGACCGTTCCGCGACGCGGCAGATTCGGCGCCTGCGTTCGGAGACCGGCGCGGCTATCAGATGGATCCCGCCAACTCAGACGAGGCATTGCGCGAGGTGGAGTTGGATCTCGAGGAGGGCGCCGACATCGTGATGGTCAAGCCTGCCGGGCCGTACTTGGACGTCCTGTGGCGGGTGAAGGAGGCTTTCGGCGCGCCGACTGCAGCCTATCAGGTGTCGGGGGAGTACGCGCTGATCAAGGCGGCTGGAGAGAAAGGGTGGGTGGACGAGCGGCGCACGGTGCTGGAGAGTCTCACGGGGATCAAGCGGGCGGGGGCCGACATGATCCTGACGTATTTCGCGAAGGATGCCGCCAGGTGGCTGCGGGAGGAACAGGAGTGAGTGTGACCAAGCAAGAAACATTGCAGCAGCGTGTGAACAGTGACCGCATGTTCGAGCGAGCGCGGCGCACCATACCCGGCGGAGTCAACTCACCCGTGCGTGCCTTCGGTAGCGTTGGCGGCAACCCGGTGTTCGTGGCGCGTGCCGCCGGTGCGACCATCTGGGACATAGACGGCAACGCCTATCTCGACTATGTGGGCTCGTGGGGTCCGATGATTCTGGGTCACAATCACCCCACAGTGCGCGCAGCCGTCGAGCGAGCCATCGCTAACGGAACGTCGTTCGGCGCGCCCACCGAGGCGGAGGTGGAGCTGGCGGAGCTGGTGGTGGAGATTGTTCCCTCGGTGGAAGTCGTTCGACTGGTAAACTCCGGCACCGAGGCGACGATGAGCGCGGCTCGTCTCGCCCGGGCAGTTACCGACAGATCCAAGGTGATAAAGTTCCGCGGCGGCTATCACGGGCACGCCGACATCTTTCTGGTCGAAGCCGGATCCGGTGCGGCAACCATCGGCGTTCCGTCGAGCCCCGGCGTTCCAAGCTCCACCGCGGGAGACACGCTCGTCGCCGAGTACAACAACCTGCCTTCCGTCGAACGACTCTTCGATGCGAATCGTGACGCCATCGCGTGCGTGATTGTGGAGCCCGTTGCAGGGAACATGGGGTGCGTGCCGCCTGCGGAAGGATTTCTCGAGGGACTGCGAGAGCTGTGCACCCGCACGGGAGCGCTGCTGATCTTCGACGAAGTGATGACCGGCTTCCGCGTCGCGCCGGGAGGCGCCCAGCAACTGTTCGGTGTGACTCCTGACCTCACGACGATGGGGAAAGTGCTGGGGGGTGGGCTGCCGGTGGGTGCATATGGCGGCAGCGAGTACCTGATGCGGCACATAGCCCCCGACGGCCCGGTGTACCAGGCCGGCACGCTCTCCGGCAATCCCCTGGCCACGGCGGCCGGCATCGCCACGCTGACCCACTTGCGTGAACACCCCGAGGTGTACGAGCACATCGAGCGCCTCGGCGAGATGATGGATCGTGGTTGGAACGCGCTCGCGCGGGACGAGGGGTATCCGCTCACGTGGAACCGTGTCGGCTCGATGGGCTCCGTGTTCTTCACCACGCAACCCGTGGTCGACTGGAACTCGGCTGCAGCCGCCAACCGTGACGCTTTCACACAATACTTCTGGGGCATGTTGGAGCGGGGCATCTATCTCGCGCCCAGCCCGTTCGAGGTGCTCTTTCTTTCGGCGGCCCACACCGAAGCAGACATCGATCGCACCCTCGACGCCGCACGCGATGTATTGGCGGAAGTCTTCAGCTCATGACCGCGAACACCACCACCGAGACGCCGACGTTTCTGGCCGCTTGCCGCTCCGAGCCCACGTCCCACACGCCGGTCTGGATCATGCGGCAGGCGGGACGGTATCTGCCGGAGTACCGGGCGATTCGGAAGACCGTGGATTTTCTTACCCTCACCAAAACGCCGGAGCTGGCCGCGGAAGTCACCCTCCAGCCGACCCGGCGGTTCGCCCTGGATGCGGCGATCCTCTTCAGCGACATCATGACACCGGTGGAGGGGATGGGTGTCTCGTTGGACTTCTCGCCGGGCCCCGTCGTGACCAATCCGATCCGCGACGCGGCCCGGATAGAGGAGCTGCGGGTGCCCAATCCCGAGGAAAGCGTGCCGTTCGTACTCGAGACTGTGCGCGCAGTAGTTGGCGCGCTCCCCAAGGACGTGCCGCTCATAGGGTTTGCCGGCGCGCCGTTCACCCTGTTCTGCTATCTGGTGGAGGGGCGGGGGTCCAAGACGTTTTCCACCGCCAAGAGCTTCTTGTTTGCCGAGCCCGAGGCGTCCCATCAACTGCTCGAGAAGCTTGCCGACACGATGGCGTTGTACCTCGGCGCGCAGGCTGCGGCGGGCGCAAGGGCGCTCATGATCTTCGATTCCTGGGCGGGTTTGTTGGGTCCCGAGCAGTACCGCCGCTTCGCGCTCCCGGCGGTGGCCCGTGTGATCGAGGCACTGAAGCCGCTCGACGTGCCGTTGATCTACTTTCCCAACCAGGGAGCGACACTGCTGGAGGACGTGGCAACCGTTGACGTCGACGTGGTGGGTGTCGACTGGCGGTTGCCGCTCTCCAAGGTCCGGTCCCTTCTGGGAAGCCGGATCTCCGTTCAGGGCAACCTCGACCCGGCAGCGCTCTTTGCGCCCCCCGATGAGCTGAAGAGCCAGATCGACAGCGTGCTTGCGGAAGCGGGCGGCCAACCGGGCCATGTCTTCAATCTTGGCCACGGGATAGAGCGAACCACGAACCCCGACGCGGTCGCGCTGCTTGTTGATTACGTGCATGAAAGAACCGAGCGGTGAGGCGTAGTATGGAGACCAACCGTTACACGGTCACTGAGGAAACCCTCAGGCGTTTCGACAAGCCGGGCCCCAGGTACACCTCGTATCCGACGGCCGTCGAATTCCATGCGGGGGTGGATGAAGCAGCATACCGAGACAGGTTGGCTAAAGCTGACGCCTGCGGGCCGGACGCGCCGCTGAGCTTTTACACACACCTGCCTTTTTGCGAGCACCGCTGTCTCTTTTGCGGTTGCCACGTGGTTATCACCCGGAATCTCGACATCGGCGCAAAGTACCTCGACTATCTGAAACGCGAGATCGATTTGGTGGCCTCGCTCCTTTCGAAGCGTCGTACGGTAGCCCAGCTGCAATGGGGAGGCGGCACGCCAACGTACTTCACGCCGGACCAACTCGGCGATCTGTTGGGACACTTCAAGAAGTATTTCACTTTTGAATCAGACGCAGAGATCGCCGTCGAGGTCGATCCGCGCGTGACGACAACGGAACATCTGGACTGCCTGGTGGAGCTTGGGTTCAACCGGCTCAGCATGGGCGTACAGGACCTGACGCCCGAGGTGCAGGAGGCGATCACACGAAATCAAACGGTCGAGCAAACCCGGGCGATGATCGAATACGCTCGCAAGGTGGGTTTTACCGAAGGCATCAATTTCGACCTCATCTACGGACTGCCGCGGCAGCAGTTGGAGACCTTCGACAAGAACCTCGGGCAGGTGATCGAGCTGCGGCCCGACCGGGTGGCGGTGTACTCGTTCGCCTACGTTCCATGGATCAAGGGGCACCAAAAGAAGTTGGATAAGGAAGAGCTGCCATCACCAGATTTGAAGTTCAAGTTGTATCTGATGGCGATGGAGCGTTTTCTCGAAGCGGGTTATGAGCCCATTGGCATGGATCACTTCGCATTGCCGGAAGACGAGTTGGCGCAAGCGGCGCGCAACCGCCGCCTGTATCGCAACTTCATGGGATACACGGTCAAACCTGCTTCGGACATGATAGCACTCGGTGTTTCAGGCATCGGTGACGTGCAGCGGGGTTATTTCCAGAACGAGAAAAAGCTCTCGGCGTACTACGCGGCCATCGACGATGGACGCCTGCCGGTGTCGAAGGGTTATCTGCTCGACGAGGACGATCGGATTCGCCGGTACGTCATCACCCAGCTCATGTGCAACTTCCATGTGCGGAAGGCCAAGGTGGCGGAGCTGTTCGGTATCGCCTTCGACGATTATTTTGCCGTCTCATTGGAGCGATTGCAGGAGCCGATCGAGGCGGGGTTCGTAGAGGTGACCGGCGACGCGGTGACCGTGACCGATGCCGGCCGCCTCTTCGTGCGCAACGTGTGCATGGCGTTCGATCGGTACCTGGAGGCGAAGCAGCGAGACAAGCCGATCTTCTCCCGCACCGTCTAGCCGGCTGCTGAAAAGGCTAACTGGATGGTGGCCGAGTGGAGCGGGCTTAGGACGCTGAGACGCGGGGTCGCACGGCCGGGACATAAGGTTCCGAAACGGGCCGTTTCCCGTATGGCTGGTCCCGGACCGAGCGCCCCCGCGTCCAACGCGTCCGGCGCCCGCTCCACTCGGCCACCATCCCCGTCGCCATTCTTCAGCGTCCTGCTAGGGGTCCTAGCCCAAAGAGCCGCAACCCACAGGCCCCCGCCGGTTGCTAAACTTCGCATACAGTACTATGGCGCACACCGCATCCATGACGAAATCCACGACACCTCGCCGCTGCTGGCCCAACCGGCGCAATGTGTCGACCGGGCTCTCCATGGCCCGGAACGGTCCCGCCGCCGCGGAGGTCGGCGTGCTGTTGTTGAACATGGGTGGGCCGGACCGCCAAGAGGCGATCAGACCCTTCCTTTATAACATCTTCGGCGACCGGCAGATCATCGAGCTTCCGGGCGGAGCCTTGGGGCAAACTCTGCTGGGAAGGTTAATAGTCCACACCCGGCTCCAAGACGTCAAAAAGAACTACCGCTTGATTGGAGGCGGCTCGCCGATAGTGCATTGGACCACCATCCAGATGGAGGGGTTGCAGGAAAGGTTGACCGCGCGACTCGCCGACGTTCCCAGGGTCGGCATGGCGATGCGCTACTGGCATCCCTTCGCCGACGAAGCTCTGCGTGAACTGTCGGCTAGCGGCGTGAAGCGGGTCGTCGGCCTCACCCTCTACCCCCACTACAGCCAGGCCACCACCGGCAGCAGCCAGCGCGATCTCATGGCCGCGGCCGAGCGACTCGGCATGGACATGAAATTCTCGTTCATCAATTCGTGGCACGACCATCCGGCGTATCTCGATCTCTGGGCCAAGCGCCTCACCGACGCGCTGAACGGATTGCCGCCCGACGTTCGCGCCCGGGTGCAACTCCTGGTATCCGCCCACGGGTTGCCTCAGAAGTTCATCGACCGAGGCGACCCCTACGTTGAGCAGATCAAGGGCACGATGAACGGGGTGCTCGCACGACTCGAGAATCCGCCGCCCGTCCACTTGGGATTCCAAAGCCGCACCGGGCCGGTGAAGTGGATTGGGCCAGGCACACCGGAGGTGATTCGGCAACTGGCCGCCAAGGGACACGACGCCCTGCTCATGTGGCCGATCGCGTTCGTGTCCGATCACATAGAGACCACATACGAGATCGGCATGCTGTTCCGCGATGACGCCGTGCGCGCCGGCATCAAGGAATACCACGTGGTGCCGCAGTTCAATGACGACCCCCGGTTGTGGGACGTGCTGGGTGACTTGGTGATCGATCATCTGGAGGGAAGGGGCAAAGAGGAGTTGCCCGCACCGTGAAGCGCATAGTGGTCGTCGGCGGAGGCGTGGCAGGACTCACGGCGGCGTTACACATCAAGGACGGAGCCGGCGAAATAGCGGGTGGCGTCGAAGTGTTGTTGCTCGAGGGCGGGGATCGTGTGGGCGGCAACATTCGCACCGATCGGGACGACGGTTGGATCATCGAGTGCGGACCGAACGGTTACCTCGACAACGTTTCCACTACGCCGGCCCTCGTGAAGCGATTGAAGCTCGAGCGCCGAGTGCAGCCGGCGGATGAGGGAGCGGCCAAGCGGTTCTTGTACCGAAATGGCCGGCTCAACCTGCTCGCCACGAATCCGATTGCATTTCTCGCGAGTCCGGTTCTCAGCCTCCGCGGCAGATTGCGCATCCTGTTCGAGCCATTTTCTGGTTCTGCGAAGCCGGGTCGCGACGAAACCGTCTACGAGTTCGGCAAGCGACACATCGGGCACGAGGCGGCTACCGTCCTGATCGACGCCATGGTGTCGGGCGTGTATGCCGGCAACATCCATGAGCTGAGCCTTGCCAGCGCGTTTCCCAAGATGGCGGAGATGGAAGCGAAGCACGGGAGCTTGGTCAAGGCGATGATGGCTCGGGGCAGGGAAAGGCGGGCGGCGAAGAAACCCGGCGGCCCGGCGGGGCCCGGCGGTACCCTCACGTCGTTCGACGACGGGCTCGACGTGCTGGTGAGCGCGCTGGCTCGGGAACTGGGTGACTCGGTCTGGCTGCAATGCACCGTCAAGCGCATCAAACGGGATAGCTCCACCAGCGGCGCGAAACCGTGGAATGTCGTTGTGGAGGGCGGTGCCAGCCTCCAGTGCGATGCCGTGATGCTCGCCGTGCCGGCGGCGCCGGCGGTGCCGTTAGTGCAACCGCTCGATGCTACGCTGGCTGATACGCTGAGCGCCATTCGCTCCGCCGGATTGGTGGTGGTCGCGCTGGGATACGAGGCGGAAGCTGTCGGAGGTGCCCCGGATGGTTTTGGCTTCTTGGTGCCCCGTGGAACGGGGCCGCGCATCCTGGGTTGTCTTTGGGATTCGAGTCTCTTTCCCGGCCGCGCGCCCAACGGCAAGGTGCTTCTGCGAGTCATGATCGGCGGCGCGCACGATCCGCAAGCGGTGACGCTGGATGACCACACACTGCTCGGGATCGTGAGGAAAGATCTCCGCACCACGATGGGCATCGACGCCGAGCCGGTGCTGGCCCGCATATACCGCCACCCCAACGGCATCGCCCAGTACACGGTCGGACATCAACAGCGACTCGACACGATCCACCAACGACTCGAGCGACTGCCCGGCCTCTGGGTGACCGGAAGCTCCTACTACGGTGTCAGCATGAACGCCTGCATCGCCAGGGCGGGAGACCAGGCGGACGAGATTCTCCGGTATCTCGATTCCCTGTAGGATTAGCTCTAACACTCTCCCACTCCTCCCTCCTCCCTCCTCCCCGCCGAGGTGTCAGCACCCCCACCCCCAACACCTAAGTCGTCGGCGTAACCTTTTCTTCCTCAACCTGCGCCGCTTCGAGCAGCGGCGGCTCACTTTTCGGCCCGGCGTAACTTGCCAACTTCTCCATCAAGCCACCGAGCAGCCGGTGCCGCCTGTTGATCATCCTCTTGAACACCGTCCGCAACGTGAGATAGGAACCGCCGAAGATGGCGGCGAAAACCGCCGGTACCGCCTCCAGCAAGCCTAAGCTGATGACGGCCTCAGACGCTATACCGCTCACAATTCCCGCTACAAGCAGCATACAGGCGAATACAACGTTGTGCGGGCCGGACGATTCCGTCACCCGGATTCGCGTCTTTCCGCCCTTGGGAGTGACCATGATCTGAACCAAACGTCCGGTGCCTCCCAAGGAGTTCTGATAGCTGAGTGAGTTCCACGACAGCGACCTGCCGAGCGTGGGATTGATGTGGCCCACTTCGCCCATCGCCAACCGGATCTCCTCCAACACCTCCTCGAAGTCGGCCTGGGGAATCTCTCCGTCGAAGACTCGTTGGAACTCGATCTGTGACGCAGCGCCGAAAAATCCTCCCCGTGCAGGCTTCGATTCGACTCCTTCCAGCGCCCGAGCGGCCGCACGCACGTGCTGCGGTGGAATGTCCACCTCGGCGCCGAGCCGCTGGATACCGGCAAGCGAATAGCCTCCGTCATCTGTCGGACTCTGCGCCTGGATCTGCGCCGCGTGCTGGATGATCTGCCGGGCGTCAGCCTCGGGAATCTGGCGCTTGCCCTTCGTCGCGTCTTGCAATGCTTCAGCGAAGCGCCCAGGAGTGGCGAAGCGATGCTTCGGGCGCATGGCCATGGCGACCACCAGCACTTGTTCGAGCGAACCTGATAGCTGATCGAGGAGTTCGCGTTGATCTTCCGGTGCGTCCATGAAGCGGAGCATACGTGCGTCGTCTTCCGTCACCCACATGGCGGGAACGTCGCCGATCAGCATCTCGTAGCACACGCACGCGAGGCTGTAGACGTCGGTCCGCTCGTCGAGATCGCTACGACCGGCAGCTTGCTCGGGGCTCATGTAGCCGGGAGTTCCCAGGGGAAAGCCTGTACGGGTGAGGTTTCCGACTCCCGCGCTGAAGATGGCCTTGGCGATTCCGAAGTCGGCGACGACCGCGTGCCCGTCGGACAGAAGAATGTTCTCCGGCTTGATGTCCCGGTGCACCACGCCTTTGCGATGAGCGTAGCCGAGGGCGTCTGCAATCTCACCCACGAGGCGCAGCGCATGGGACAACTCCAAGCGTTTCTTGCGGTTCAGCAGACCCCGGAGCGACTCACCCTCGATGTACGGCATCACGTAGTGCAACACACCGTTGGTGTCGCCTGAGTCCAGCAACGGGAGTATGTGGGGATGGTTGA